>JAHDHO010000099.1 GCA_020631275.1 Polaribacter sp.
ATTTTTCCGTCGATGCGTTTTTATCTTTTAAGAAGAAATAAGTTTGATATGTATGCAAATTACTCGCTTATTGGTCCTACATTTTTAACCAAAGGAAATTTAGACAACCTTAATACCGGTCCAAAAATAACGTATCAAGACACAATGGGTCTTGGTTTTTTCTTCGGAAAAAAACGAGATTATAACGCAGAATTTAGAATTATGCATTACTCTAACGGTAACATTTTCACAAATAACTCTGGTGTAGCAGTACCAATTCAGTTTACACTAGGTAAAACATTTTAACCTATAAATCTGCTTAAAATTTTATAATTCTAACCAATAAGAATTGTATTTTTGCAGGAATTATGCAAAGAACTGTTCGTACATTTTCTATTGAAAACACCGCTGCTTTTAAACAGAATTTACTGTTTTGGTCTCAGCAATTTGACACAGCACTTTGGTTAGATTCTAATAACTACAACCAAACCTACTCTAGTTTTAATTGTGCTTTGGCTGTAGAAGAATTTACATCCATAAAAACTGATTACACCAATGCTTTTGATAAGTTAAAAGAATATCAAACTACAACAAAAGATTATATTTTTGGATATATTTCTTATGATGTAAAAAATGATGTAGAACATTTAAAATCTAAAAATATAGACAATTTAAATTTTGCTGATTTGTATTTTTTTCAACCTCAAAAATTAATTTTTATAAAAGAAAACTCCGTTGAATTTCATTACTTGAAAATGGTTGATGATGAAATTGAAAGCGACTTAAAAACGATTAAGGATTTTAATCCTTCTGTTTTTGAAAATTCTAAAAGCGACATCAAAATAAAATTACGAATTCATAAAGACGAATATCATCAAAAAGTATCTAAAGTTTTAGAGCATATTAAAAGAGGTGATATTTATGAAGCCAATTTTTGTCAAGAATTTTACGCAGAAAATGCAACTATAAATCCGTTGCAGGTTTATACACATTTAAATGACATTTCTGAGCCACCTTTTGCTGCTTATTTGAAGTTAGAAAATCAATATGCTTTGTGTTCATCACCAGAAAGATATATTAAAAAAGAAGGTAGTAAAATAATTTCGCAACCTATAAAAGGTACGGCAAAAAGGTTAATTAGCACAATTGATGACGAGAAAATTGCGCGAAATTTAATGAGAGATGAAAAAGAACGTGCAGAAAATGTAATGATTGTAGATTTGGTAAGAAACGATCTTTCTAAAACTGCAACTAAAGGCTCTGTAAAAGTAGAAGAATTATGTAAAGTGTATTCTTTTAAACAAGTGCATCAAATGATATCTACAGTGGTTTCTACTATAGATACAGCATTAATACATCCGGTAGAAGTTTTACGCAGTACTTTCCCAATGGGAAGTATGACAGGTGCACCCAAAGTTTCTGCAATGCAAATTATAGAAAACTTAGAAGAAACCAAAAGAGGTTTATACTCTGGTGCAATTGGTTATTTTACACCAGAAAATGATTTTGACTTTAATGTTGTGATTAGAAGTATTTTATACAACGAAGAAAAAAAATATGTTTCATATTCTGTGGGTGGCGCAATTACTGCAAAATCTATTGTAGAAAATGAATACGAAGAATGCCTGCTTAAAGCAAAAGCTATGAAATATGTTTTACTAAACGCGCAGTAAAACGAAAACAATACTTATTATGATATTTAATAAAGAAGAACTTTTTCAAAAAACTTTAGAGAGTTTATCAGAAACACCAACAGAACAAAATATGTTTAATAAGTTTTTAGAATTGTATCCAGCAGAATGGAAACAACTAAAAGTTACATTTTCTAAATTTAATAGAAGCAAACAGTTTGGAAAAACAATTCCGTTACCAAAACCCGAAGTTTCTTTAAGAAAAGAGATTAGAGTTTGGTTAAGAAAACAGCAATAAATTACGTATTTTTAAGATTGATATGCTTCAAAAATTATCTAATTATATAAATAGTAAATTTCCTTTTTTAAAGGATAAAAAGCTATTGATTGCCATTTCTGGAGGCATAGATTCTGTTGTTTTAACTCATTTATTAGCATCTTTAAAATTCGATATTTCTCTGGCGCATTGCAATTTTAAACTAAGAAATATAGAAAGTGATTTAGATGAAGAATTTGTTAAAAAACTAGGTAACAAATTACAAATTGAGTGTCATAGTATTTCCTTTGACACAGAAAAAGTAGCAAAAGAAAAGAAAGAATCTACACAAATTGCAGCAAGAAACCTAAGATATAATTGGTTTAAAGAATTAATCAAAAAATATAATTTCGATTATGTTTTAACGGCCCATCATGCAGATGACAATTTAGAAACTTTTTTAATTAACCTAACGCGAGGCTCTGGTTTAGATGGATTTACCGGAATACCAGAAATAAACGACTCTATTGTTCGTCCGTTTTTACAGTTTTCTAGAGATGAAATTTTAGACTATGCGATAGCTAATAATATTTCTTGGAGAGAAGATAAAAGCAATGCTTCTACAAAATATGTTCGTAATAAAATAAGGCATCAAATTTTACCGGTTTTAAAAGAAATAAATCCGAATATATTAGCAACATTTTCTAAAACTGTAGCAAATCTACAAGAGAGTAAAGACATTATTGAAGATAGAATTGAAACCATTTCTAAAGATATTATCGAATATGTAGATGATAAGAATTCATTTAAAATCAATATTGATAAAATTCAGCAATTAAAAAATCCAAAAGCATATTTATACCAACTTTTAGAAAATTATAATTTTACAGAATTTAACGATGTTTACAACTTGCTAAAAGCGCAGTCTGGTAAACAAGTTTTTTCTAAAACACATGCTTTACTTAAAGATAGAGGTTTTTTAATTTTGTCTGAAAGAGATTTTTCGACTACACAACAAATGACTTTTAAGATTAATGAAAAGGATACTGAAATTTTAGAACCTGTTCATTTAACTTTAAAGCAATTGACAGAAACATCAACAAAAAATAAAAATACAATTTACGTTTCTAAAGAGCATTTACAATTCCCTTTAGTTGTAAGAAAATGGGAAAATGGCGACTATTTTTATCCGGCAGGAATGCAAGGCAAAAAGAAATTGAGCAAGTATTTTAAAGACGAAAAAATGTCTTTATTAGAAAAAAACAACACTTGGCTTTTGTGCAATGGTTCCGATGAAATTATTTGGATAATTGGAAAAAGGCAAGACAACAGATTTTTAACATTTTCTAACGCTGCTTCTCTTATAAAAATTAGCCTTTTATAAAAGGTTTACGTATTTTTAAAAAATTAAATATCAATATCTATTATTGATACAAACCTATTTAATCATCTCTAAAATAAGAGATTTACCGAAAAATGAAAAAACTATTTTTATTACTTACATTGTGCTTTTCCTTTTTTTTAAATGCACAAACAGAGGACAATCCTATCGTTTGGAAAACGTCAATACAGAAGATTTCTGACACAGAATACGATGCTATTTTTACTGCAAAAATCTTAAAAGATTGGCATTTATATTCTCAGTATAATCCAGAAGATGCATCACAAGCTCTAGAAATTGTTATTCCAGAAGATAAAAAAGGATATAAATTAATTGGTAAAGCAAAAGAGAGTAAAACAGCTAAAGAATACTCTGAAGTTTGGGAAAAAGAAGAAATTTTCTTTAAAAATAATGCTACCATTACACAACGTGTTTTAATTGAAGACTCGAGTATTGATAATATAACTTTAGATATTTATGGGCAAGTTTGCAAAGAAGCCTGTATACAATTAGAAGATTCTTTCTTATTTTCTTTAAATGGTAAAACTTTAGAAAAAGAAGAAATAATTTTAGATGAAAAAAGCAAAAGATTAACCGAGAAGTTAAAATTAAATTTAAAAAACACAGAGCTCCTTAAAACAGATACAACATTAGATAATAACAATGGTAGTTCTTTAATGAATATATTTCTTTTAGGTTTTGTTGGTGGTTTATTAGCACTTTTAACTCCGTGTGTTTTCCCTATGATTCCTTTAACAGTATCATTTTTCACAAAACAATCTCAAAGTAAAAGTAAAGGTGTTTTTAACGCTATTTTATACGGATTATTTATCGTAATAATTTACATGCTTTTAAGTGTACCTTTTCATTTAATTGATGGTTTAGACCCAAGTATTTTAAACACTATTTCTACCAATATTTGGTTAAATATTTTCTTTTTTATCATTTTAGTCTTTTTCTCTTTATCTTTTTTCGGTTTTTATGAAATTACGTTACCAAGTTCTTGGGGAAATAAAATGGATGACGCATCAAATATTGGCGGTTTTATTGGCATTTTCTTTATGGCCTTAACCTTAGCAATCGTTTCATTTTCTTGTACCGGTCCAATTTTAGGGTCTTTGCTAGCTGGTTCTTTAGGTACAGTTGGCAACCCTGCTTTTCAACTTTCTGCAGGTATGACAGGTTTCGGACTCGCTTTGGCTTTGCCTTTTGCATTATTTGCATTGTTTCCTAATTTATTAAATTCTTTACCTAAATCTGGTGGTTGGCTAAATACCACTAAAGTTATTCTTGGTTTTTTAGAATTGGCATTTGCTTTTAAATTTTTATCAAATTCTGATTTAGTTGGTCATTGGGAAATCTTAAAACGTGAGATTTTTATAGGAATTTGGATTGCAATTTTTATTGGTTTAGCACTTTATTTATTTGGTAAAATTAAATTTCCGCACGATTCTCCTCTTAAGAAATTGTCTTTTTTTAGAGTTTCTTTTGGTATTTTAGTGTTTGCATTTGTAATTTATTTAATTCCAGGAACATTTAAAAATCCTACATGGAATTTAAATGCTTTAAGTGGTTTTCCTCCACCACAATTCTATAGTATTTACCAACAAGAATCCGATTGCCCTTTAGGTTTAGATTGTTATAAAGATTTTGATGAAGGTTTAAAGGCTGCGCAAGAAACGAACAAACCTATTTTATTAGATTTTACAGGTTGGGCTTGTGTAAATTGTCGTAAAATGGAAGAAAACGTATGGAGTGATCCATCAATTTATAATATTTTAAAAGAAGATTACATCCTTATTTCTTTATATGTAGATGATAATGAAAAAAAGCTGCCAGAAGCAGATCAATTTAACTTTAAAAAATCAAACGGAAAGATCAAAAAAATTAAAACTTACGGTGATAAATGGTCTACATTTCAGGTTCTAAATTTTAAAAACGCATCGCAACCTTATTATATATTAATGAGTGCAGATTTAGAAATTTTAAATTCTCCGCAACAATATACAGATATAGAAACATATAAAAATTGGTTAGAAAAAGGAATTTATAATTTTAAAAATTAAAAAATTGGTATACATATTGATGCTATTATTTTGACAACTAACATCTTATTTATGAAAGCAGAAATTTTTCTTATTGCAGTTTTTATGCTAATTAGCAATCTTATTTTTTCTCAAGATAAATATATCAAAGTAACAAAAGCACCAACAAGTATTTATACAATTAATAGTTTTAGCAACAACCCAAATAGTTTCTCTAAATTAAATTCTAGATTAAATTTAAAGTCTTTTGAATTTGTAACGCTTAATGTAGAGGATATCGAAAATAATGTTATGGCTATCGATTTTCTTAATATTGATAAAAAGCCATCAGAATTTATTTACGATGATTATAATAATTATCAAAACAACTATCTTTTAAAGGGTTTTAGATATAAGAACGATCCAACAAGGTGGAATCTTCATTGTATAGAGAATAGAATTCAGCCATATTTCTTGAATAAACAATAAATTCTATATTCATTAAAAAACCATAAAATTTATATCGTTTTCGTAATTTTTTTGTTAATTATTAGCAAAAACTTAAGTTCTGAAACCTTGCTTTTTTGTAGATTTACTCTATAAAAATAACAGAATATGTCAGGATTACCTAAGCTAGCTCGTTTTAACGAAAATGTATTGTCTAAATATCAAATTTACAACAGTATTTTTATGACCTTGCCTTTCGACACCATAAATAATACGGGTGTCTTATTGCCATTGTTTAATGAGTTATGTAAAAAAGGTTTTCAAGAAGGTAAAAATCCTACAGAAATTGTAGATGCTTTTTTTAGCAAATACCAAGAAAATCCTTCAGAAAAAGAAAAAACAGATTTATTATTTCGTTTTATACAATATATAGAAAGACAAGTTGTATTGTTTGATGCTATAGAAGACGCGGCTTTTCCTGTTGTAAATAACATGGACGGTGTTGGTACTCTTAGAAATTCTAAAGAAACTGCTCTTTTAAGCGAGAAAAAAGAAGCATTAAAAGCTTATTTAGAAGAATTTAAAGTTAGAGTTGTTTTAACTGCGCATCCAACACAATTTTACCCAGGTACTGTATTAGGTATTATTACAGATTTAGACAAAGCAATTCAAAATGATGATTTGCTTTTAATTAAAAAGCTTTTAGCACAACTAGGTAAAACGCCTTTTTATAAAAAATCGAAACCAACACCTTTTGATGAAGCCGTGAGTTTAATTTGGTATTTAGAAAATGTATTTTATCATTCTGTAAGTAAAATATACAACTATATTCAAAACAATATTTATGATGGAAATCCGATGGATAACGAAATTATAGATCTTGGTTTTTGGCCTGGTGGTGATAGAGATGGTAACCCATTTGTAACAACACAAATAACTTTAGACGTTGCAGAAAGATTAAGACAATCTGTATTAAGAAGCTATTATAGAGATGTTAGAAAACTTAAAAGACGTTTTACTTTTGATGGTGTACAAGAGATTTTAACTAAGATCGAAAAAAGACTATACAAACACGTTGTAAGAAGTTATAGTAAAGTAAACTTCTCTCAAAGCATATTATTGCAAGAACTTGCAGAAGCAAGAAAAATTGTAGAAACAAAACATCAATCTTTATTTATTGAAGAATTAGATGATTTTATTAATAAAGTTAGAATTTTTGGTTTCCATTTTGCAACTTTAGATATTAGACAAGACAGTAGAGTGCATCATAAAGCATTTACTCAAATTGTTAAAGATTTACAAGAAATTGGCGATACTACTTTTCCTAATAACTACGAACATTTAACAGAAGATGAGCAAATAGAAATTTTATCTGTTGTAAAGGGAAGTATCGATCCAAAATCTTTAACTGATGAAACTTCTGTAAGCACAATAGAATCTATTTACGCTTTAAAAGAAATTCAAAAAAGAAACGGAGAAAGAGGCGCAAACCGTTACATTATAAGTAACAACCAAACAGCATTAAATGTTATGGAGACATTTGCAATGCTAAACCTTTGTGGCTTTGAAAACGAATTACCCGTAGATGTAATACCTCTTTTTGAAACTGTAGAAGATTTACAAAACGCAGAAGATGTAATGCGTAAGCTTTATAGCAACAGAACATATAGATATCATTTAGAAAAAAGAAAAAACAAACAAACTATAATGTTAGGTTTTTCTGATGGTACCAAGGATGGTGGATATTTAATGGCTAATTGGGGAATTTTTAAAGCAAAAGAAGCATTAACAAAAATTTCTAGAGAATTTGATATTGAGGTAATTTTCTTTGACGGACGTGGAGGACCGCCTGCACGTGGTGGTGGAAAAACTCACCAATTTTATGCATCTTTAGGACCAACAATAGAAGATAAAGAAATTCAATTAACAATACAAGGACAAACAATTAGTTCTAATTTTGGTACAGAAAATTCTGCACAATACAACTTAGAACAATTATTAAGTTCTGGTATTAAAAATGATATTTTTACAAAAGATCAATTAAACGAAAAAAATAGAGAATTAATAGAAGACATGGCAGCTACTAGTTACCAAACTTATGTCGACTTTAAAAATCATCCACAGTTTTTACCTTACTTAGAAAAAATGAGTACGTTAAAATACTATGCTAAAACCAATATTGGTAGTAGACCAAGTAAGCGTGGTGGCTCAGACAAATTAGATTTCTCTGCTCTTAGAGCAATTCCTTTTGTTGGAAGCTGGAGCCAGTTAAAACAAAATGTACCAGGATTTTTTGGTGTAGGAACCGCTTTAAAGAAATACGAAGACGCAGATAGATTTGATGAAGTAATTGCTTTTTATAATGAATCTGACTTCTTTAAAACGTTGTTAGAAAATAGTATGATGAGTTTAACTAAATCATTTTTCGAATTGACAGCATACATGGCTAACGATAAAGAATTTGGTGATTTCTGGAAACTTATTTACGAAGAATACAAAACAACTAAAAGATTACTTTTAAAACTTACTGGTCACAAAGATTTAATGGAAAACTTTCCTGTAGGAAAAGCCTCTATAGAAATTAGAGAACAAATAGTTTTACCTCTTCTTACAATTCAGCAGTTTGCATTAAAACAGATTCAAGAACTTCAAAATTCTGATGAAAACTCAGAAAAATTAGAAGTATATGAGAAAATGGTGATGCGTTCTTTATTCGGAAATATTAACGCAAGTAGAAACTCTGCATAAATAAAAAACTAAAGCATACTTTTTTTCTTTATATTTAAAGAAAAAAGTATGCTTGTAAAAGTTTATGGCTCAGCCGTTTTTGGTATTGAGGCAACTACAATTACCGTAGAAGTAAATATAGACAAAGGTATTGGCTACCATTTAGTAGGTTTGCCAGACAACGCTGTTAGAGAGAGTTCTTACCGAATTTCTGCCGCGTTAAATAACAACAATTACAAACTTCCTGGTAAGAAAATCATTATAAATATGGCTCCTGCGGATATTCGCAAAGAAGGAGCTGCTTATGATTTAACATTAGCTGTAGGTATTCTTGCCGCATCTAATCAAATTAAATCACCAAACATAAACGAATACATAATTATGGGAGAACTTTCTTTAGACGGAAGTTTACAACCCATAAGAGGAGCATTACCCATTGCGATAAAAGCGAGAGAAGAAGGTTATAAGTATTTAATTCTTCCTAAAGAAAATGCAAAAGAAGCAGCAATAGTAGATAATTTAGAAGTTTTAGGTGTAGAGAACATTCTTGAAGTTATTAATCATTTTAATGATGATAAAAAAATTGAACCTACCATTGTAGACACAAGAGCAGAGTTCTATAAAAATATCGATTTTCCAGAATTTGATTTTTCGGATGTAAAAGGGCAAGAATCGATAAAACGTTGTATGGAAATTGCCGCAGCAGGAGGACATAACATTATTCTAATTGGCCCACCAGGATCAGGAAAAACAATGCTTGCAAAACGTTTGCCCTCAATCTTGCCTCCAATGACGCTACATGAGGCCTTAGAAACTACAAAAATACATTCTGTGGTTGGTAAAACTAAAAATGAAGGTCTTTTGTATCAAAGACCATTTAGAAGCCCACATCATACAATTTCAAATGTTGCATTGGTAGGTGGCGGACAATACCCAAGACCTGGTGAAATTTCTTTATCACATAATGGCGTATTGTTTTTAGATGAATTACCAGAGTTTAAAAGAGACGTTTTAGAAGTTATGCGTCAACCACTAGAAGATAGAGACGTTACAATTTCTAGAGCTAAATTTACAGTAACTTATCCTTGTAGTTTTATGTTGGTTGCTAGTATGAATCCAAGTCCTAGTGGTTTTTTCAATGACCCAAACTCACCTATGACTTCCACTCCGCAAGAAATGCAACGTTATCTAAGCAAAATTTCTGGCCCGCTATTAGATAGAATAGACATTCATATAGAAGTTACACCTGTCCCTTTTGATAAATTATCAGAAGAAAGAAAAGGAGAATCTTCTGTAGAGATTAGAAAGCGAGTAACAGCATCGAGAGAATTACAATCAAAAAGATTTCAAGATTTAGAAAACGTACATTATAATGCTCAAATGAACGTAAAACAGATAAGACAGTTCTGTAAACTGTCTGAAGAAAGTAAAACTCTTTTAAAAACTGCGATGGAAAAACTGAATCTGTCTGCCAGAGCTTACGATAGAATTTTAAAAGTTTCTAGAACCATTGCTGATTTAGCTAACTCAGACAATATTTCTCCAGATCACATTGCAGAAGCAATACAATATCGAAGTTTAGACAGAGAAGGTTGGTTAGGGTAAAAATTATAAAACATTGTAAAATGAAAAAAGCATCTCAAAATTGAGATGCTTTTTGCGGTCTGGACGGGACTCGAACCCGCGACCCCCTGCGTGACAGGCAGGTATTCTAACCAGCTGAACTACC
>JAHDHO010000100.1 GCA_020631275.1 Polaribacter sp.
TTCTTTTGTGCGTAGAGATCTTAGCTCTCTTTCTTTTTTTACCACTTGGCATAATGTCTGTTGTTTTGTAAACCCTTTTTTATTTAGGTTTAGATTAGTATTTTGTTATTTTACTACTACTTTACTTTTAACTCCTTCTGTAAAAGTTTTAGCTGGTTTAAAAGCTGGTATATTATGTGCAGGAATCTTAATAGTTGTATTCTTAGAAATATTTCTACCAGTTTTTTCTGCTCTTGTTTTGATAATAAAACTACCAAAACCTCTTAAATAAACGTTATCTCCATTCTCTAATGCACCTTTAACTTCAGTCATAAATGCTTCCACAGTTGCCAAAACATCTGTTTTTTCAATTCCTGATTTATCTGAAATTTTCGATACGATATCTGCTTTCGTCATGTCTCTATTTTTACTATATTTTTATTAATTTACTTTCAAAAATGCGGATGCAAATATATGATAATTAATCAATTCCAAAAAGATAAAGACTTAAATTTATGTGAATTTTAAAATGTAATATTGCAAATCTATTTTTTATTCATGAAATTTTCTAACACATTAATATACTGGTACTTACAAAACAACAGAGAATTGCCTTGGCGCAAAACTAAGAATCCTTATTTTATTTGGCTAAGCGAAATCATGTTACAACAAACAAGAGTTGCGCAAGGTTTGTCTTATTATTTGAAATTTACAAGCAGTTTTCCAACAGTTTTTGATCTTGCAAATGCAGATGAAAGTAACGTTTTAAAAATGTGGCAAGGTTTAGGTTATTACTCTAGAGCAAGAAATCTACATTATTCTGCAAAAATTATTGCAAATGAATTAAACGGTGAATTTCCAACCACATATAAAGAGATTATAAAATTAAAAGGAATTGGAGATTACACAGCATCTGCAATTGCTTCTATTTGTTTTAATGAACCAACAGCAGTTGTAGATGGTAATGTTTATAGAGTACTATCTAGATATTACGGTATAAATACACCAATAAACTCTACAAAAGGAATTAAAGAATTTAAAATTCTAGCGCAATCTTTAATAGATACAGAACAACCAGGAACTTTTAACCAAGCAATAATGGATTTTGGCGCATTGCATTGTAAACCTCAAAATCCGTTATGTGATTCTTGCCCTTTAGCAGATAGTTGTGTGGCTTTTGAAAAAAAACTCACAAAGGAATTACCTATTAAAGAGAAGAAAATTAAAATTAAAAAAAGGTTCTTTAATTTTATGGTAGTTAAAACCGCAGATAACAATACCATTATAGAAGAAAGAAAAGGTAAAGGTATTTGGCAAGGTTTATATCAATTTCCTTTAATTGAAAGCAATAAAAATTTAAATAAAGAAGATTTAATAGATACTGATAATTTTAAAAATCTTTTTCCCGACGAAACCACAATATCATTATTTAATTCTAAAGAAATTGTACATAAACTTTCTCATCAGCATTTATATACCCAATTCTGGATTGTAGAAACCAAAAAACATAAAAACGCAACCACACCTTGGCATAACATCGAAGATTTTCCTGTACCTATATTAATAGCTAATTTTTTACAGGCATTAGACACTAAAAAGTAATTGATATTTTTAGTACATTTGATTAGTTAAACGATATTATTATGGCTGCAGGTACAATAAATAAAGTAATTCTTATTGGTAATTTAGGTGACGATGTTAAAATGCATTATTTTGATGACAAAAATAGTGTTGGTCGATTTCCTATTGCAACATCAGAAAGTTATACAAATAAACAAACCGGAGAAAAAGTTACCAATACAGATTGGCATAATATTGTTGTAAGAAATAAATTGGCAGAAATTTGCGAAAAATACTTATCTAAAGGAGATAAAGTTTATGTAGAAGGAAAACTAAAAAACAGGCAGTGGGAACAAGATGGTGTAAAACGTTACTCTACAGAAGTTCTTGTTTCTGAAATGACAATGCTATCATCTAAGAAAAATTTAGAAAACAATACAATGGCTGTACAACAAAACACATCAATACAAAATGTACCTAAGCCAATTGCCCAAGAAGAAGAAAATGACGATTTACCATTTTAATTATTAATTAATAACACATAATTTTGGATCCAGATCCCAATCATATATTTATATTTCTAGCATCAATAGACCTTTTTACAACTTTAAATAGTATTGCTTTAATTGCATTACTAATTAGTTCTGCTTTAATTTCGGGTTCTGAAATTGCATTTTTCTCTCTTTCTCAAACAGACCTAAACGAACTTTCTAATAACGGTAAAGAAGAAAACATTGTAGTTACTTTATTAGAAAAACCAAGAAAGTTACTAGCAACAATTTTAATAACAAATAACTTTATAAATATTTTAATTGTTTTACTATTTGCCTCATTAGCAGAAACGCTTTTTGGTAGTTTTAACTTTACCCTAAACCTTTACTTATTTACAGTTTCAATTCGGTTTTTGTTAGAAATAATTTTAGTCACATTTTTAATTTTACTTTTTGGTGAGGTTTTACCTAAAGTATATGCCTCTAGAAACGCGCTAAGGTTTTCTAAAAAAATGTCTAAATTTATTAAATCTGTTAGCATTTTACTAACACCTTTTAGCATGCCTTTAATAGCTATTACAAAATGGGTAGAGAAAAAATTTGGTAGCAAAGCAAGTAATTTTTCTGTAGAAACACTTTCACAAGCTTTAGAATTAACATCGCAAGGTGCAACTAGCAAAGACGAACAGAAGATTCTAGAAGGAATTGTAAACTTTGGTAACACAGAAACGGTGCAAATAATGAAACCAAGAATCGATATTTTTGCAATTTCTGATGATGAATCTTACGAAGAAGTTTTAAATAAAATACTAATAAATGGTTATTCTAGAAACCCTGTTTACAAAGAAAGTATAGATAATATAATTGGTGTTTTATACGCTAAAGATTTACTAGCACATTTAAATAAGAAATCTTTTAAATGGCAAAACTTATTAAGAGAACCGTTTTTTGTACCAGAAAACAAGAAATTAGACGATTTACTTAGCGATTTTAGAGCAAAGAAAAATCATTTAGCTATTGTTGTTGACGAATATGGAGGCACAAGTGGCTTGGTAACTTTAGAAGATGTTATAGAAGAAATTGTTGGTGACATTAATGATGAATTTGATGACGATGATTTATCTTACTCTAAGATAGACGATAATAATTATATTTTTGAAGGAAAAACTTCCATTAAAGATTTTTGCAAAGTTTTAGATGATGAAGACGAAGAAATTTTTGAGGAAGAAAAAGGAGAAAGCGAAACCTTAGCTGGTTTTATTTTAGAAATTTCTGGCAAATTCCCTAAAAAAGGCGAAAAAATAGTCTTCAAAAATTATACATTTACCATAGAAGCGCTCGATAAAAAAAGAATTAAACAAGTAAAAGCTACAAGAAATGCGTAATATTTTATTATTACTTTTTATAACAACTTTTCTTTCTTGCAAAGAAGATATATTACCAAAACCCAAAGCTTATCTTAGTTTAAAATATCAAGAAAAAGAATACAAAACTTTAGACTTAAAAAGACCTTACACCTTTAAGGTTTTAAAACACGCTAGTGTAATCAACGAGAAAAACAATTGGATAACAATTAAATATCCAAAATTAAAAGCATCAATAGACATTACATATAGACCTGTTAAAAACAACATACAAGAACTTTTAACTGAAGCAGAAAAATTAGTTTTTAAACACACTACAAAAGCAGAACAAATTTTACCCAAAGACTTTTTAAACGACACAAAAAAAGTATACGGTAGTATGTACGAAATTACCGGTAATGCAGCTTCTAACATACAATTTCATGTTACAGATAGCACAAAAAACTTCTTAAAAGGTTCTTTATATTTTTACGCAAAACCTAACTACGATTCCATTTTACCTGCAGTAGATTATGTAAAAGAAGATATTTTACATTTAATAGAAACTTTAGAGTGGCAAAATTAAATTTCAAGTAAATTTACCTACTTTATAAAACAGCCATAACAACGCTAATTTTTTACTAGATTTTTTCGGTTATTTGAAATAATTAACCAAACTTATCTATCATGAAAATTAATTTATTAAAAATTTTTGGTGTTTTTCTACTCGTTTTTTTATGTAAATCTTGCAAAGAGAAAGAAACTAGTACTGCTAAAATTATTCCAGAGTACGTTTTAAAAATTTCACAAACAAAAAACACGAATGCGCCCGCATTACAATCTTTTACGCATGCCGAATCTTTAAACTGTGAAGAATGGCTTTTATTTGCTGGTAGAACAAACTCTTTAGATTCTTTAAACGGAGGAATTCATAATTTAAACGGAAATTATGCGGGCTCTTCTTTTACAAAATCTTCATATAACGATGTAATTTATGTTTACAACCCTATAAATGATGAAATTTCTGGCAGTTTAACTCTTACCGATTTCATATCTGTGATTGAAAATAAATACAACACAATTAGAGACGGTGTTCCTGCACAGTCCAATCCACTTTATCAATTATTACAAACTGTTAAAGAAAATTCAACCATCTTTAAAAACTCAAATGCTTTGGTGAAACAAAAAGGAAATTATTTGTATACTCTTGGCGGTTATGGACCAGAAGATTTTACAGATTTAACCAAAGGCTTTACAACTTACAACCATGTTGCAAAAATAAATGTAAGCAATCTAATAAAGCTAGTTAAAGAGAAAAAATTAAGCGAAAATGAGTGGACAGATTTACTTAAAGTCAGTAAAAATAACACCTTAATTAGTACCGGTGGCGAATTGTATATTTTCGATGATGTACTATACCTCTCTTTAGGTCATAGTTTTGGTAATAGTGCACCAAAATTTTCTGAAGGCCAAAAATACCTAAACGCAGTTTATCCTTTTACAGTAAGTAATAATAAAGAAAACATATCAACTTTAAATATTCAGGTAAAGAATCCAATATCAGACATTAGTAACCCTACAAGCAAAGCTTCGGATACTATTTCTGTATTTAGAAGAAGAGACGGACCAATTTTACCATCACTTTATAAAAACCCGACTAATAATTCTATAGAAAAAAGTATTGCAATTTATACAGGTGTGTTTAAACCTGGGCATCCATTAAAAGCATGGAACGATGCTATTTATGTGCATCCTAATTATACAAATGATAACAATAAATTATATACATATGACGCAACTTACAATCAAAAAAACTTTAATGTTTATTCTTGTCCAAGTGTAGTTTTATTTGATACAAACAGCAACTATTTACATTCTTTTTTAATAGGAGGTATTGGTGATGGCAAAGGAGCACCAAAAGGACATTTATCCGGATTTACAAATTCTAGTGTTCAGATTTCTATGGATATTAACAGTTTACCTCTAAAAAGCAAACCAAAAACGCTAAACTACAATATCTTTAAAAATCAAAATGAAAATTCGGCACCATTTTATGGTGCAGAAGCAATAATGTTTCCTAATAGAAAAATAACTTACAGTAAATATTCTGATGAAATTATAGATGTTGCAAAGAGTTTTTCTTCAGATAAAAAAACAATTAATGTTGGATTTATATTTGGCGGAATTGAAGCCTTTGAATCCAATCCAGGAACTTATGGCGAAAATAAATCGCAAGCATCTAACAAAATCTGGAAAGTAGAAATAACTAAAAACAGTATTTAAATATCATAAAAAAGGTAGTTTAGTTAAGCTACCTTTTTTTTTAAATTATTTCCATTTTTTGCAACAAGAAAGAAGCATTCATATTTTTACAAATTCCGTTTTTTAACGTATAATCAAAACGCAACTCATTATCTACAATCTCTGCATCGAAGTAATAATTTTTTATATCTACAAATTCATCTTCTAATGCACATAAACTTACATCGTGTGTAGCAATTATTCCTGTAGATTTCGATTTCGATAATTTTTCTACAAACTTTTTAGAGCCAATTGCTTTGTCTTTACTATTAGTTCCTTTTAATATTTCATCTAAAATGATAAAATAATCTTCATTTTCAATTTGATCTACAATAAATTTTAATCGCTTTAATTCAGAATAAAAATACGATTCATCTTCTGTTAAAGAATCTGAAGTACGCATACTCGTAATAAGCTTAATTGGTGCATATTTAAAACTTTCTGCACAAACTGGCAATCCGCAATTTGCCATTACAATACTTAAAGAAACAGTTCTTAAAAAAGTACTTTTACCGGCCATATTTGCTCCAGTAACAATAAAAAACGCTTCTTTTTTTATTGAAAAATCATTGTCAATTCTTTTTGAAGCATTTAACAACGGATGTCCTAAATTTTCACCATCGATAACGTTTTGCTGCGCAACTATTTCTGGAAAAACAAAATTAGGTTTATTAAAAGTAAAGTTGGCTAATGTATTTTTAGCATCAAAAAAAGCAACAGCTTCAAACCATTTTTTTACGGTATGTTTATATGTAGAAATCCATTTTTCTACTTTACAAGCATTGTAAATTTCAGTTAAAAACAAACCATTACCAACAACAGCAATTAAAATATTATTTCTTTGATCAAACGTGTCTAAAATTCTTGCAAATTCTTTAAATATTTTTGATGCTTTTTTTGATTCAGAATTAATAATTGCTTGTTTTTTTACTAATATTTCTGATGTGAATTTTTCATTTTCTATCTCGTTCAATAAAACATGATATTGCTTAAAAGTTTCTCTAAACTTATCGGTTTCAGAATATAAGTTACTAGTTTTTTTTAAAAATCTTCCGGTAATAAAAAGACCAACAAAAAACCAAAGAACCAAATATGAAAATGATAAAAACCCGAATGAAATTAAACCAATTAATATTACTGAAATCAAAGAAAATAAAACCTGAACTTTAGATAAGAAATTTGGGAAAACCCTTTTATACTTAGAGAACCAAGCTACTACAGACTCTGAATTCGTTTTAACTGAAACCAAACTTGCCAAAGCTGCAAAATTTTGTCTCCAAATAACTTTTTTAGACAACTCTTTAATTGCTTTCTGTTTACTTTCGATTAACGTATTTTCGTTATTAGAAAGTAAGTTTGCTAAAAGATATTTACCATCTAATGTTTTAGTTCTATTAATATTTTGAAAAAAAGAACCTTTTCCAAATAAATCAATATCGTTACTATAAAAGTGTGTTGAATCTATAAATTCTTCGCCAGTTTCTAAATGATAATACTCACCATTTATAACACTAATTTCATCTTTATTTATAGCTATTTTAGCATTTACAATTGCCCTTTTACGTTGTAAATTTATGTGTTTTACAACTAAAAAACCAAATAACAATGCACCTAATAAAGCTACAATAAAAACATCTGGATAAGCACCTAAAGTAAGGTATATTAAAAGACAAGTTCCAATAAAAACTGCAAATCTAAAAACACTTAAGTTGATAGATTTTCTTTTTAAAATTGCTGCTTCGTTTTCTAATTCTTTTTTGGTATTTATATAAAAATCTAATATTTTACTCATTAAAAACGTTTATTTGTAAGAAGAAATTCCGCCAGTTAAACTTAAAACTTCTAAATCTGGATACTCTTTTTTTAATCTTTTAGTAGCTCTATAACTGTTTAAACCACGCTGACAAACCATAACATACGTTTTATTTTTATCAACCTTAATTTCTGATGCTTTAAATTTATTAATATGAATCGTTTGGTGAACGTAAAAAGGTAAATTCAAATTATTTAAAACCGCTATAATTTCTAAATTCTCATCATCCAATCTATTTTTTAATTGTTCAGGCGATATTTGCCAATCTAAATTTTGACCAGAACAAGCGACATCAACATACGTTTGAACGTTAAATAATTTAGCTATTTTATCTTTCATAATAGATGCTTTTAGTTTCATTTTCAATTGCGTGTTTTGCAACGAATTATAAATTAACAACTCATTAATTAGCGGTTTTCCAATTCCTGTAATTAACTTTAAAACCTCATTTACTTGTGTAGTAGCAATTATACCCACTATAGCATTTAAAGTACCTGCTTCTTCACAATTAGGTATATCTGTAGCCATTTCTGGAAAAGCGTCTCTTAAATTGGCCGAATAACTGCCGTCTTTTTGTTCTACATTAAATGTAGACACATAACCATCAAATTTATACAAAGAACCATAAACCAAAGGCTTACCTTTAATTACACAAGCGTCGTTTATTAAATATTTGGTAGGCAAAGAATCTGTACCATCTACAACAATATCTACACTTTCTACAAACTCTAAAACATTGTCTTTTGTAATTGGTTTGTTTGTAAAATTTACCTCTGTAAATGGCGCTCTTTTTTTTATAAATTCTGATAAAACTGCTGCTTTAGATTTACCTAAATCTTCTAAACTATAAAAAACTTGACGATGTAAATTTGTAACATCAACGGTATCAAAATCTACTAAATGTATTTTTCCAATTCCGCTTGATGCCAAATACACTGCAATTGGGCTTCCTAAACCACCGCAACCAACTACTAAGACAGAAGCTTTTTGCAGTTTGTTTTGCCCTTCTTTACCAATTTCTGCTAAAGTAATTTGACGCTTAAAAAGTTGATTTTTTGTGGGTTTCATCTATGAATTTATCTGTTCTTTGGCAGCTTTAAATTCTTCTGGAGTATTTATGTTTCTGATAAATTCATCATCAATTTCTACAGTTTCTACATCAGAATTAATTAGCATTTTTCGCGGACAAGAATATCCTTGTGCTAAATATTGTAATAAGATAGAATATGCTTTTGGTTCGTAAATAGTAATTAAAGGCTCTACAAACTCCTTGCTTTTTCCTTTAATTGCTGTAGCAACCTTACTCGGATTTCTATGTTTTAGTAATTGACGAATTACTTCATCATTTACAAATGGTACATCAGTTGCCAAAACCAACCAAGCTGAATTTGGGTCTTTCTGAAATGCAGAACAAATTCCACCAAAAGGTCCTAAATTTAAAAATTTATCCGAAATTTCTTCAGAATTTCCTGATTCTTTCTTAACAGAATAATAGGTTTCAAAATTGTTGTTTTCTAATAATTCTTTAGCATATTCTTTTTGAGGTTTCCCAAAATAATTCAATTCAGATTTATCTTTCCCCATTCTTGTGCTTTCTCCACCAACTAAAACCAAACCTTTTATTGGCGCAATCTTCTCTTGAATTAAATTATTTATATGCTTTGAAATTGCATCGACTTCATCAATCGAATAACATATTTTATTTTTAATATTTGGATATTTTTCAACTAAAAAATCAAAAATTTCGGTCTCAGAATTCAGCTTTATAATAAACTGTATATTATCTAATTGTGATAATCTTTTTAATACAGAAGCTTCTTTTACTTCGTCTAAAATTAAAATTTGTTTGGCACCTTGGTAATGATTTCCGTTGATAAAAACATAATCGTATTGCGCAAATTGCAAACGTTGTTCAAATTTATTTACGTTTCCAGAAGTAGTAATTTGTAAATTTCCTTCATGATGAAAAGTAAACTCAGACAATCTATTTCTCTCAACATCTTTTGCATGTGAAGCATCAAAATACGCCAATTTATAGTTTGATAATTTTTCTGAAACCTTATGAACTAAATCTGAAATTACACCACAATTTGTTCCTAAAATAGCGATTTCATTTGGAGCGAAATTATCATTATCTCTTCTTTCTAAATTAGTATGTTTTTTATGTTTAGCCATTTATAATATCAGATTTTCCTCCAGTTTTTTCTACCAACTTTACTTCTTTAATCACCATTTTTTGACTGATGCTTTTACACATATCGTAAATTGTTAAACAAGTAATATTTGCGCCAGTTAAAGCTTCCATTTCTACACCTGTTTTTCCTTCAATTGTAACTTCACAAAGCACTTCTATATTTTCTGAATCTACAATTTCAATATTTACATCGACTCCGTTAATTAACAAAGGATGACACATTGGAATTAACTCAGAAGTCTTCTTTACACCCTGAATTCCTGCAATAATTGCAGTTTGAAAAACGGGTCCTTTTTTAGTAACTAACTCATCATTTGTAAAATTCGCAATTACTTCTTTTCCTAAAAACATAGTTGCTTTAGCAATAGCTGTTCTTTTGGTAATTTTCTTATCAGAAACATTTACCATTTTAGGGTTTCCTTTTTTGTTGATGTGGGTAAAATTGCTCAATATAATAGTTTTAAATGTTG
>JAHDHO010000101.1 GCA_020631275.1 Polaribacter sp.
ACTTATATGAAATAAGGCTTCTCCTTTATTTACTATTGGCGTTTTGTTAGTACAAAAAACGTGTCCGTTAAATGGCGCGTATACTTTCTTTTTAAAATCTCCAAAAGGATCTTGAATAACGCCTAAAACATCTTTTTTCTGAACATAACTTCCGTTAGCAACTCTAACTTTAAACATTCCAGAATGTGAGGCTCGTAACCATTTTGCTTTTTTTACATAAATTGGTGTCTCTCGAACCGTTATTTCTCCTTCAATTAAACCTAAATGAATCAAAACATTTTTTGTACCATTTACACCTTCGTTAATAATTGTAGGATTTAATTCTTTCGATTTTCCGCCTTCAAACAATAAAACAGTTTTTCCCATTTTATGCAAAGTTTCTCTTAGTGATTTTATAATATTGTTAGAATAGACAATAATTGGTGGGTTAAAAACTTTAGCAAGTTCTAAACCTTTATCATCATCTTTATTGCATCTAATTTGTGCAATATTATCGCGCTCACCACCACCTGTATGAAAATCTATAACGTAATCTACATAAGGTGCAATCTCTTTGGTAAATTGATAAGCAAATTGACTTGCTAAAGAGCCATTTAAAGTTCCTGGAAACATTCTGTTTAGATCTCTTCCATCTGGAAATTCTCTAGTTTGAATTAAATAGCCAAAAATATTAAAAACAGGTATACATATTATTGTTCCTGCTTTAGGTTTATTAATTCCTAAACTAATTATTTCTCTAATAATTCCTACACCATTTGTTTCATCACCATGAATTCCGGCTAAAAGTAAAACTACAGGCCCAGGGTTTTGTGATCTTTCGATAATTACAGGAACCTTTACAGTAGTTCTTGTATGTAATTTAGCAACTTCTAAATCTAAAACAGTGCGTTTTCCTTTAGGAATTTCTTTTCCTAAAAGTACAAAAGGTTTATTCGACATGTATTTCTAAATAACGTATAATTTCTTTGGCAATATTTTTACCGGTAGCAACTTCTATTCCTTCTAGCCCTGGAGAAGAGTTTACTTCTAAAACCAATGGCCCTTTAGAAGATTGTAGCATATCTACACCGGCAACCCCTAATCCTAATGCTTTGGTAGCTTTTAATGCAGTTTTTTCTTCTTCGTCTGTTAATTCTATAACAGTTGCATTACCACCTCTATGTAAATTAGATCTAAATTCTCCTTCTTTTCCTTGACGTTTCATGGCTCCAATAACTTTACCATCAACTACAAAAGCTCTTATATCTGCACCTCCTGCTTCTTTAATAAATTCTTGGGCAATAACTCTTGCTCCTAAACCATTAAACGCTTCTAATACAGATGTTGCAGCATTTTTAGTTTCAGCTAAAACAACTCCTAAACCTTGTGTACCTTCTAATAATTTTAAAACCAACGGTGCGCCTCCTACAGACTCTACAACATGTTCTACATCTTTGGTGTAATTTGTAAAAACTGTTTTTGGTAAACCAACACCAGCTCTAGCTAAGATTTGTAAACTACTTAACTTATCTCTAGATCTTGTTAGTGCAATTGAACTTACTGATGTAAAAACCTTCATCATCTCAAACTGTCTAATTACAGCAGTACCGTAAAATGTAACAGAGGCACCAATTCTTGGAATAATAGCATCGATATTGTCTAAATACTCACCTTTGTAGAAAATTTTAGGAGACTTTTTTTCAATTTCGATATTACACTTTAAATGATCTACCACTATCACTTCATGCTTTCTTTTTTTTGCGGCTTCAACTAATCTTTTTGTAGAGTATAAGTTTGGATTTCTAGAAAGAATTACAATTCTCATTTGGTTTTGTTTTTTGATTTATGTGATAGATTTTTTTTAGCGGTGTCTATCACAAATTTTTTGTTTAAAAATTTTCTTCCTAGTAATATAGGAAATTTCATGTCTTTTCTTTCGCTTAATGTTAAATAAATAGGAAATTTGTCATTAAACATAATTATTTCTGTATGTATCATAAAGCGAGTTTCAGAAATACCATTAGAACTTTTAACAACTTTAGACGCATAGTTTTTAAAAGTAAACTCTTTATTATTGTATAAATCGTGATCAGGGTCTAATAGTTTAAAACGAATAAAAGTTGAGTCGTCAACAGTTATTTCTTCTATATTAGAACAATGAATAGAAGAGGTATAAGCACCAGAATCTATTTTAACATCTATATCTGTTAAGGATAATTCTGGAAAATCAGCTTTATCAATTCGCCCTATTGTAATTTTCATTCGATTCTTTTAAGTGATGTAAAATTACTAATAGTTATCGATAAAAAAATATAAATATTTTACAAATTAAATATCTTGATAATTTAATATTAATATCTATTGTAATTAACTATCTTTTTACACTTAATACTTGCAGAGAAAAAGGAAATTTATAAGAAGATATAACTTTCTTTCCGTTTTGCTCTGCGGGTTTAGTTATAGGCAAACGATACATTACTTTTTCTGCTTCTTTATTTAGTCTGGGGTAATCAGAAACAGCATTAACATCAAAGACTTTACCGTCTACACCTATTTTAAAATCTATTTTAATAGTTTTCTTACCTTGTTTTAATTTAAGCTTATTAGGTAAATAGGAGTCGAATCTTTTTGCAAAGTGAATTTTTATTTTTCTTGATGCACATTTTTTAAGTTCTGTGATATTTTTAGACTTTTCACAGCCTTTAAAAATAGGATGTGTTTCAATATTAAATCTATTTAGTGTTTTTATAGTTGTATTATTATTGTTGAATGTTAAAATACTTGTTGAATATCTAGAGAAACGATTTCTATCTCTTAAATCTAATTTCTCGATTGGATATTCATTAAATATTGTAATGATTTCTCTGTTTAAGTCGTATGAACGAGCATTTGTTTTAATATTAATAGGTTCGTTCTTTTTATTTAATTCAAAACTTAAAATTAAAGCATTATTTACTCTATTTAGATTAGAATTTTGAACAAATGTTTGACTTAAATTATCAGTAACAAATTGTGTAAAATCATTCACTGAGTTTGATTGAAGATCTGAATACATAAATTTTAATTTTTCCTTTTTTAAAGGAAATAACTTTAAACTATATGCTATTGGTTGATCGTTAATTTTAGCAGAAGATTCAAAATCAGGGTAGTTTGCTATGATATCTGAATATAAATCTATTTTTTTATTTTTCGCAAAATTTAATTTACCGGTTTCATCTATAGATAAATTAAATTTTAGATAAGGAGTATTGTTCTTGTATGAACTTATTTGTGTAGAGTCTAAATTATGAATTATAAATTCTTTAATATTATTTTTAATGCATTTATCTATATCATCGTAATGCTTTAAATCATCACAAGGCTTGCAAAAAGGTAAGGTTTCACTTATAATTATCGAACTGCAATAAAAAATATTACCATATTCAACCGTATTTCCAATTAATTGAAAAGAATATCTTTTTTTTGAATCTATTTTCTTTAACTTAAGTTTTTCAATTGGATACTCTCTGAATGCATTTACTATTGCATCGTATAAACCTTTCTTAACTTTAAAGCTTGTTGTAATGTTATAAATTTCATTTTGTTCGTTAATGTTAAAAAACAAGTTTAATGTGTAATTCTTACCTAAAGGATATTTTATGTCTTTTAATAATTTAAATGAAATTTTATTTTTAAAATAAGTAGATAAATCGTTGTGTGTACTTGGTTTTGATTTATTTAGATAATCAAAATTATTTTTTTGACTATAACTGATACTCGTAATAAGTATCATCAGAATTAAGAGTTTCTTTTTCACTTTTTTTAGTAAATATAATTCTTTTGAAAAAAATGACAAGAATTCATAATACGATATAGAAAATTATTACAATTTTGCAATTGCAGCTTCTGCACACCTTTCTCCGTCCATAGCAGCAGAAATTATCCCGCCAGCATAACCACCACCTTCACCACAAGGAAATAAACCTTCTATTTCTGTATGTTCTAGGTTTTCTTTTCTAGGAATATTTACAGGAGATGAGGTTCTAGATTCTACACCAATAATATTTGCTTCATTGGTATGATAACCATGCATTTTTTGTCCGAAAGCAGTAAAACCTTTTCGTAATCTACTTCCAATAATTTTTGGTAATAAAGAGTGTAATGGCGCAGATTTTAAACCTGGTTGATAACTACAATCGTTTAAATCTGTAGATAATTTTCCGTCTATAAAATCTCCTAATCTTTGTGCAGGTGCAGTTTGAGTTCTTCCGCCTGCATAGAAAGCAATTTTTTCTAAATCTTTTTGAAATTCTAAACCTTTTAAAGCTCCAAATTTTTCATATTTTTTAAAATCTCTATCAATATCTAATTCTACAACAATACCAGAATTGGCAAATTTGTTGTTTCTTTTACTTGGCGACATTCCGTTTACAACAACTTCTCCGTTTGCGGTTGCTGCAGGAACTATAAATCCGCCAGGGCACATACAAAAAGAATACACTCCGCGATTATTAACTTGGTGCACTAAGCTGTATGCAGCAGCAGGTAAAAGCTCGTCTCTTTCACCAGAACAATGGTATTGAATCTGGTCTATTATTTCTTGCGGATGTTCTACACGAACTCCCATTGCAAAAGACTTTGCTTTTAAAGCGATTTCTTTTTTATGCAATAATTCGTAGACATCTCTAGCAGAATGACCAGTTGCTAAAATCACAGAATTTACAGGCATTTCTTGTCCGTTTTGTAATTGAATAGCTTGTAACTTGTTGTTTTTTACAATAAAATCTGTTACTCTAGTTTCAAAGTGAACTTCGCCACCAAATTTTAAAATGTTCTCGCGAATATTTTGAATTATTTTTGGTAATTTATTGGTTCCAATATGAGGATGTGCGTCAATTAAAATTTGTTCTGTAGCACCATGAAATACCAAGTTTTCGAAAATCCTTCTAACATCTCCACGTTTTAAACTTCTGGTGTATAATTTTCCATCAGAATATGTACCAGCGCCACCTTCACCAAAACAATAATTAGAATCTTCATTAACAAAGTGGTCTTGGTTAATTGCTTTTAAATCGCGTCTTCTTTTCTGAACATCTTTACCTCTTTCTAAAACAATTGGTTTGTAACCTAACTCGATGCATCGCAAAGCAGCGTACATTCCTGCAGGACCAAAGCCAACAATGTGTATTTCTTTTGCGTTAGAAACATCTTTGTAGTTAAAAGTATAATCAGATTTTTCTGGAACAGGTTCATTTAAGTAAACTGCAACTTTGTAGTTGAATATAATGTCTTTTTTACGCGCATCTATCGATTTACGTAAAACTTTTACCGCAGTAATTTCTTTTTTATCAACGTCTAACTTTTTAGAAGCTTTATATAAAAGTATATTTTCTTTGCGTTCTTCTATTAAATTTACTCGAAGCTGAATTTCTTTAACCATTTTGCAAAAGTAATTAAAATAGGTGTGATTATACTGATGAAAATAACACAGTTTTTATAACTGAAAATAAGAGTTTTAATATAATTGATAATTAGTTAATATTGCATCTAATCATTCTATCGTTACCAAAGTAATCTTTTTTAAGCGTGATGTTTGTAAAGCCTTTTTCTTTTAGCATTAAAACAGTTTCTTTACCTAAATATTGATTGATCTCAAAAAATAAAACACCGTTTTCTAACAAATGATTTTGTGCTAAATCTGCAATTTTTTTATAAAATAATAACGGATTATCATCTTCTACAAAAAGTGCCAAATGAGGCTCGTTAGCTAAAACATTTTTTTTAATTTCTACTTTTTCTAATGCTCTAACATAAGGCGGATTCGAAACAATAATATCAAACTGTTGTGGCAAACTAGCTGTTTCTAGAATATTTTGTTCAATAAAATTAATATTTACTTTATTTAGAATCGCATTTTGTTTTGCTACTTTTAAAGCTTCTGCAGAAACATCAATTGCAAAAATATTTGTATTTTTTTGCTCTTTCGCTATTGATATAGGAATGCAACCAGAACCTGTACCAATGTCTAATATTGATACTTTATCGGTTGGTGTTTTTTTTGCCTCTTCTAAAACCCAACTTACTAATTCTTCTGTTTCTGGTCTCGGAATTAAGGTGTTTTTATCAACCAAAAAAGGATAACCATAAAACTCGGTATTTCCTAAAATGTATTGAATAGGTTCTTGTTTTTGAAGTCTTGTAATGATGTGTTTTAATTCGATTACAACTTTATCTTCAATAAAATAATTTGGGTTAATTACCGTATCAATCCTTTTTAAATTTAATTTTTCTTCTATCAAAATAAAAAAGAACGATTCGATTTCTGTTTCTGGATATGTTTTAGAAAGAACTTCTGTAAATAAATTTTTAAATTCTTTTAATGTCATGAGATAATTATAATAAAGGACTAAAAAACCTGCACAAACGCTCTAAAGTTTTCTGTTTGTTAGATCTATTTAAAAATTCTTCTAAGTTAATTTTGGTAGCTTTACTTTTTCTTTTATTAAACTCTTCTCTAATTTCAGAAGTTGCTTTTTCATCAAAAATAATGGCATTTAATTCGTAGTTGTGTTCAAAGCTTCTACAGTCAAAATTTGTAGAACCTATCGATGCTATTTCATCATCAATAAAAATTACTTTAGAATGTGCAAAATCATCTCTAACATAAATTTCTATACCAGCTTTTAATAAATCTTCAAAATAAGAATACATGCTGTAAGTTGCTACTCTAGAGTCTCCTTTTTTTGGTAGAACAAGCATTACTTTAATTCCGCTTAAAGCTGCAATTTTAAAAGCTTCTAAAATAGAAAAAGTAGGTATAAAATAAGGGTTCATAACACATATACTTTTTTCTGCTAAGTTTATAAAACTTAAGTATTGTTGCATTACAACAGATTGGTCATAATCTGGCCCACTAGAAACAATTTGAATTTTAGAGTTTTTGGTGGCTTTATATTTCTTGGTATATTTCTCGTTTTTACTTAAATCTTTTTCTGTTGCATAATAGTAATCTCTTAAAAATGTTTTGTGCAAATTATATACCGCATCCCCTTCTAGTTTTATGTGTGCATCTTGCCAAATACCTAGAAAATCGTCATCATTAATATATTCATCAGTAATATTAACGCCTCCTGTAAAACCAATTTTATTATCAATTACACAAATTTTTCTATGATTTCTAAAGTTTAAAGTAAAAATAAAGTTACCGTACTTTAAAGGCATTTCCGGATGAATTTCGATACCAACTTCTTTTAGTTCTTTTTTAATTTTACTTTTTAAATTGAAACTTCCTATTGCGTCATATAAAATTTTTACTTCTACGTTTTCTTTTCTCTTTTCTTTTAAAAGGGCTATTAATTCTGATAAAATTTTACCTTCTTCAATAATATAATATTGTAAGTGTATAAATTCTTTAGCATTTTTAATGGCTTCGAAAATAGATTCGAATGTTTCCTTACCATTTTTTAAAATAGTTAAATCGTTATTAACATCTAGAGGAATACCAGTGTTGTTGTATATTAAATCTGATATTTTTTTAGATTTATTGTTCTTAAGTTCTTCTGTATTTTTGTTCTCTTGATTATCAAAAGTACTTTTTATATAGTTTTTTCTTTTTTTAGTTTCTTTAAGTTCAAAGAACTTGATTTTTCTTCTATTGATACCAAATAATAGAAATGCAAAAACACCTAAAAAAGGAAAGAAAAAACAAATAAGAATCCAGCTTAAAGATTTTGAAGGTTTTACACCAAAATATAAGATGTTGTAAAAAGCCCAACCAAAAAGTAGCAGATGAACGGCAGCAAGTATATAGTATATCAAAATTAGTTAATCTTTTTAAGCATCCAAACATTACAAGAATAATGGCCGGTGTTACCCATTGGTTTTTCTAAATTTACAAAACCATTTTTTGCGTACAGTTTTCTGGCAGCTTCCATGTATGGCATCGTTTCTAAATAACAATTATTAAAACCAAATTCTTTTGCCTTTTCTAAGCATTTTGTAATTAATTTGGTTCCAATTCCTTTACCTCTAGCAATTGGTAAAAAGTACATTTTTTGTAGTTCGCAAATATTTTCTTCGCAATTATCTAGTTTTCCAATTCCAGCACCACCAACTATAACATTGTTATGTTCTACCACAAAGTACGCAACTTTTTCTTTTTGATAATTTTCGAACATGCTGTCAGTAGCTTTATCCTCGTAAGCAGTGCCAATTTTTGGCGCACCCATCTCTAGAATTACACTTCTAATTACCTTAGAAAGTTGTTTGTTATCTTTAGGTTGAATTTCTCTTATTATAAAATCTGCACTTGTCATTTAATACTGTATTTTTGCAAGAGCAAGTTACCTAAAAAAATAATCTTATTAGATGAAAAACATACTATATTTTTTGCTGCTCTTTTTATTGGTTTTTGGCTGTTCTGTTCAAAAAGAACCTGTTTTTATTAAGGTTGATAATGTAAAAGTAGTCAGTTTTGCTTCAGATACTATAAAGTTAAAAGCAACGGCTTTTTTTGAAAACCCAAATGATGTTGGCGGAAAAATTTCTACTGATGATTTGGCTGTTTTTATAAACGATACAGAAGTTGCTCAAATATTTTCTGAAGATTTTAAAGTGCCTGCAAGAGATAATTTTTCGATACCTTTAATTGCACATATTCCAACCAAAAACTTTTTAAATTCTAATAAAAACGGAATGTTAGAGGGATTGATTAATTCGTTTATATCTCAAAAAATAAATGTTAGAATCAAAGGAAATTTAGAATATGTAGTTTTTGGTTTTAAAAGAGATTTTTTAGTAGACAAAAGAGAAGAGATTAAAATTAAATTTTAAGTTATTAATAAAGAAATTTACATAAAACGTTGCTTGCAAATTGCAGAAAACGGAGTTGGTACAACAAGACCAAATCCGTCTGTTGGCGCAGTAATTGTTTACAATAATAAAATTATTGCGGAAGGTTTTACTTCTCCGTTTGGCGGTAGTCATGCAGAAGTAAACGCCATAAATGCGGTAAAAGATAAATCAATCTTAAAAGAGGCCACAATTTACGTAACGTTAGAGCCTTGTAGTCATTTTGGAAAAACGCCACCGTGTGCAGATTTAATTATTAAACATCAGTTTAAACAAGTTGTAATTGGTTGTTTAGATTCTAATACATTGGTAGCTGGTAAAGGTGTTAAACGTTTAAGAGAAGCAAGTATTAATGTGGTTGTTGGTGTTTTAGAAGATGAATGTAGAGCCCAACACAAGCGATTTTTGAGTGTTCAAGAAAAGTTTAGACCTTATATAATTTTAAAATGGGCAGAAACTAAAGATGGTTTTATTGCACCAGAAAGTAAAAAAGAAAAGAAACCTGTCTTTATTTCTAATTCATATTCACAACAATTGGTGCATAAATTAAGAAGTAAAGAACACGCAATTTTAGTTGGAACAAATACAGCTTTAGTAGATAACCCGAAGTTAAATTTAAGAAGTTGGTCTGGGCAAAATCCAATAAGACTAGTTTTAGATCGAACACTTAAAATTGAGCAAAGTGCAAATCTTTTTGACGAAACTGTAAAAACGATTGTTTTAACAGAAAATAATACAGAAAAACTTAATTCTGAAAATTTAATATTCGAAAAAATTAATTTTGATGCTAATTTAGCAGCAACTATCTGTAATGTTCTTACCAAGCATAAAATACAATCTTTAATTGTAGAAGGCGGTACACAAACTTTACAAACATTTATTGATGAGGATTTATGGGACGAAGCCTTAGTTTTTATTGGGAATTCTTCGTTTAAAAAAGGTGTTGTTGCACCAAAGATTACTAAAAATTACAAAGAACATCCTATTAAAGAAGATGTTTTAAAAATTTATAAAAATGATTAAAAATATAATTTTTGATTTTGGTGATATTTTTATCAATCTTGATAAAGAAGGAACTTATAAAGCGATGGCAAAACTTGGTGTCACAGAAATTTCTAACGAAATGGTAGAAATTTATCATCAATATGAAAAAGGTTTGATTTCTTCGGATGAATTTATAGACTTTTACAAAAATAGATTTCCAGCTATCGACAGAAAAGATCTAGT
>JAHDHO010000102.1 GCA_020631275.1 Polaribacter sp.
GAGGTAATAATGGCTTTGCAGACGATTTTGCTAGAAATAGAAACATGTTTAAGCACGCCTTAGAACATTACTACACTAATAATTTTACTTACATAGAATTAGGTGATGGCGACGAGTTATGGGAAAACCGACGTTTTGAAAGAATTTTTAGAGCAAATAAACACATTTACTTGTTGCTTAAGAAATTTAATGATAAAAATAGATTGCATTTTATTTGGGGAAATCATGACATGAAATATAAAAACCCTGCAATAATTCGTAAGAATTTACATTATTATTACGACTCTGTAACAGACACACAAAAAGAGCTACTAATTGGTGCATCTTTTTCTGAAGCAATAATTTTAGAAGAAGAAAGTAGTGGAAAAGGAATTTTTCTATTACACGGACATCAAGCAGATTGGTTTAATTATGTTTTTTGGAGATTGAGCAGCTTTTTAGTAAAAACGTTATGGAAACCATTACAAATCCTAGGTTTTTCAGACCCTACAAGTCCGGCTCAAAATTTTAAAGAACGTATAAAAGTAGAACATAAGTTAGAAAAATGGATTATGGAAAATAACAATCAAATGATGATTACAGGTCACACCCACAGACCACGTTTTCCTGATAAAAGCGAAATCCCGTTTTTTAATGATGGTAGTTGTGTTCACCCAAGATCTATAACAGGTATTGAAATAGAAAACAACAAAATCACACTTATAAAATGGCACATAATAACCAACAGTGATGGCACTATGCAAATACAAAGAACCATTTTAGAAGGGCCAGAAAACTTAAATCATTATATGAATTAATTTGATTTGTTGTACAAACACAAATACCGCACTTTATTTCTCTTCTATTGATGAAATTCCGTCTAAAACCCTAAAAGAATTAGGATGTTTAGATAATCTATATTTTAATCCTAATTTTTTAAAATCTTTAGAAATAAATCATCCAAATATTACATTTTCTTACGTAATTTTAGTTGATAATTTTAAAAATCCTATAGCATTTGCTAGCTTAAAAATAGTAGACTTTCATTTAAAATCTATAAAAGATAATTTTGATTTCTTAAAGAATATTGGTAGAAAACTGCATCTTTTTCCATACAAAAAACCATTAAAATTATTGATTTGTGGCAACACATTTGTTAGCGGAGAACATGGTGTCTTCATCAAAAACAATCAAGATAAAAAAGCTGTTGTTAAAGAACTGGCTAAAAGCATTTATCATTATGTAGATTCTGATAAAAAATTAAAAAAACAAATCGATGCTTTTTTAATAAAAGATTTTATCGATGCTTCTTTAAATATTACTAACGGTTTAAAAACATACAATTATCATCCTTTTTCTGTAGAACCAAATATGGTTTTAAAACTGAATACAAATTGGTTAAATTTTGATGATTATTTAGCGGCTTTAAAAACGAAATTTAGAGTAAAGGCAAAAAAAGCGTTTAAACAGAGTAAAGAATTGGTAATTGAAGATGTTACACTTGCATCCGTAGAAAATATTTTACCTAAAATTAAATCATTATACACCAAAGTAGCAACCAATGCTAGTTTTAATTTGGTAGATTTTAATTTAGAAACTTATGTAAATTTAAAAGAAAAGTTGGGTGAAAATTATATTTTAAAAACGTTTCGTTTAAACAACAAAGTGGTAGGTTTTATATCTGGCGTTATTAATAAAAGTACTTTAGATGCACATTTTGTTGGTATCGATTATCAATTAAACAGAGAATTTGCTATTTATCAAAGAATGCTATACACTTATATAGAAATTGCTATAAAACATAAGTTAAATACTATTAATTACGGACGAACAGCAAGCGAAATTAAAAGTTCTGTAGGTGCAACACCACAAAATTTAACAATGTATCTTCGTCACAAGAAAACCATAAAAAACAAAATTTTAAAGTTATTTTTGCAAAGAGTTCAACCAACTCCTTTTCAACAAAAATTTCCTTTTAAAAAACAAAGTTAAATGCAAACTATACAAGAATTAATAAACCTTTTAAATCTAGAAAAAGTAGGCGAAAATATATTTAGTGGAAATAGTTATACTATTGGTAGTCCGCAAGTTTTTGGCGGACAAGTTTTAGCACAAGCTGTTAATGCTGCTCATAAAACAATTCCAGAAAATAGATTTTTACATTCTTTACATGGTTATTTTTTGGAAGCAGGAGATTTAAGCGTACCTATTAATTATAAAGTGGAAGAAGTTAGAAATGGCGGAAGCTTTTCTACAAGAAGGGTAACGGCTATACAACACAATAAAACGATTTTTATACTAGCAGCGTCTTTTCATCAACAAGAAGATGGTTTTGAGCATCAAGCAAACTTTAACAAAGACATTAAACAACCAGAAGAACTTTTAAGTTGGGATGATATGTTGGTTAAATTTGGAGATTTTTTACCAAAATCAACTAAAGAATTTTTAAACGTAAAAAGACCAATAGAGTTTAAACCTGTTAGAGTTCCTAATCCTTTAGATCCAAAAAACTTACCACCTACAGAGCAAGTTTGGTTTCGCTTAAAAGGAGAGTCGCAAAAATTAGATTTTAGAACTAAGTTAGAAATTCTTACCTATATTTCTGATTACAACATACTTAATGCTGCTTTTAACCCAAATGCAAGTAAGCATAATTTTGGAAACACGCAAACTGCTAGTTTAGACCATTCTATGTGGTTTTTTAGAGATTTTAATTTTAATGATTGGATGCTCTTTACAGCAGAATCACCAAATGCTTTTGGTGCTAGAGGTTTATCTAGAGGAAATATTTTTACAAGAAAAGGAAAATTAATAGCTTCTTTTGCACAAGAAGGGTTGTTAAGACCAAAAAAGAGAAAATAATTATGAATGATGCTTTATTATACATATTAACAACCAACGGTTTACTATTTTTATTGAGTATAATATTTTGGAAATTTCCACCGAAAAAAATTAATAGTATCTACGGATACAAAACACCTAAAGCAATGCAAAATCAGCAAATTTGGGATTTTGCAAACAGCACTTTTAATAGAAGTTTATTAATTTATGCAGGTTTGTCTTTTATTGCTTGTTTAGCTTTTACCACTCTACTAAACGCTAATTTAACTTGGCAACCAATGGCATTTGTATTTTTATCTGTAATTGTAAGTATCGTTAAAACAGAAAAAGCTTTAAACGAAAACTTTACTGATGAAGGAAAAAAGAAAAAGCTTAAAAAGTAGCCATTAAAGAGATTGATAAATTTCTACCAGGAGAAGCAACACCAGAAGCAAACTCTATATAATGTTCGTCTAACAAATTATCTAATCTTGCTTGCACAGATATATTATTATTAACTGCATATTTACCATTTAAGCCTAAAGTTGCCCAACTTGGTGTGCCAAAATAAATATCTGTTGCAGTAGCACCGTTTTCATTAACAACAGGTGTTAAATCGTGGTTATCGATACCTTCTGTAATATTAAAATCTTCTATATCTTTTTTTGCATTAAATCTAACAGCTGCAGCTAATTCTATTTTATTTACTTTATAGTTTACACCAAACTGGCCAAATAATGGCGGAATTGAAGACATTGGTTCATCTGTATCATAAGTACGCCCTTTTGTATACGTAATAAAGCCTGTTGTATTCCAAACATCAGAAATTTTACCTAAATAATTTGCAGTAAACCCAGTTATGTAAGCTGTTTCTTTGTTTTGATTAGAAACTGCGTTACCAAATTCACCATCAAACTCTACTTGTTGTACGTTACCGTCTGCGTCATAAACAAAATCTCTCTGAATGTAATTATCTAATAATGTGTAATAAACATTTGCACCAAATCGGAATCTTTTGTTATTAAAGTATTTTTGAATGCCTAGTTCTGCACTATACGCATACTCTGGTGTTACATTTATATTTGGCACGGTAACATTGCCAGATTTTTCTCGAACTCTACCTACATCATCTATGTTTGGAGACCTAAAACCAGATGATAAGACGCTGTTTATTTGCCAATTCTTATTGGGTTTAAAAACGTAACCTAAAGTAGCAGTAACTGCAGAATGATTTGCTTCGATATCTTTTTCTGGTAACTGAATAAATGTTTGATCTATCCATTTAGCTTCTAAATGTGTGTTTGTAAATCTTATTCCAGAATTTAAAGTAGATTTAGCACTAAGATCTTGTCTATAATCTACATAAACTGCAGAACTTAAATAACTACTGCCACCATCAGGATAACGAGATTGTACTTTAAAACTGTTAGAAAAGCCATTAATTTGATTGTTTTCAATATTTAGTTCTCTTCCGTAAGAATTTGAACCAACATCATTATATGCCAATTCAAAACCATAAGAAAGTGTTCTTTTTTTGTCTTCTGTTAAAGAGACAGAAAAATCTCCGTTCAAACTAAAAATATCTACAGACTCTTCTCTGTAAGAACGCTTTAAGCTACCAAATTTTCTTTGAATTCTGCTTTCTTGCAAATTTTGGTAAGCTGCAGTAACAACTCCTTTTTCTAGCCAATTTTTGTTAGCATCAAATAATAATTGAGATGAAATTAACAATCTATCCTGTGGCCCATAATACCATTCTGCAAATTTTAATTCGCCACCGCTTAACTCTGTTAACCTATCAAATCTTGGTATATCTGATGTAGTGGAATATTGTAAATTAATTTTTAAATCTGCATTCTTATGTAAAGGCACAAAAAACTTCTGTAAAACATCTGTTTGGTTATACCCTGTATTTCTTTGCAAATTTGGATCTAAATTTGGTGTTGGACTCTCTTTGTAGTTTCCATTTACATTTTCCGAATAAAAGAATACTTTTCCCCAATCATCAAAACCGTGTCTTCTATTTTCACCTGCTTTTAAATCGCCAAAATCACTATAAGACACACTTGTTAAAGATGCCCAATTTTTGTTTCTAATTTCTGCTGTAACATTTGTAGTAATTTCGTGGTTAACAGTAGAAAATCTAGAAAAGAACTGACTTTTAACTTCCTTTTCTTCTGATAGCCTTGGTGTTTTTGTATAATAATGAATTACACCACCTAGCGCATCTGAACCATAAAGAACAGATGAGGGTCCAAAAACAACTTCAGTTTTCTCTAAAATATTTGGTGTAACAGTAATAGAACTTTGCAAATGTCCTTTTCTATAAATTGCATTATTCATTCTAACACCATCTACAACCAATAAAACACGATTAGATTCCATTCCCCTAATTACCGGACTTCCACCTCCAAATTGAGATTTTTGAACTTTTATACCTGGTATTGTTGCCAATAAATCTGCAGACGTTTGTGGTGATATATCTTGAATATCTTTAGAATTTAAAACCGCAACCTGTTCTGCTATTCTATATGTTTTTTCTTCTTTTTTAAATAAAGATAAAACAACTTCGTCTAACTGTTCAGATTCTTTGGATAAAGAAATGATATAATTTTTGTTCTTTAATACAGATTTTTTAACTCTTAAAACGGCATATGCTAAATGAGAGAAAATAACATATTCGTTCTCTTTAAAATCAGAAATATCTATTAAACCAAACTTATTAGTAGTTAGGTTAATAGTTTGGTTATCATTAAAAACACTAACATTTTTAATAATTTTACCTGTTTGCTTGTCTAAAACTTTAACATCTTGTGCATAAGTTATACCTGCGACAAAAAAAACGATTGTAAGTAAAAATTTCTTCATTAATTAAAAACTGCTTCTAAAATTTGCAATGATTTAGGTTTTCTAAAGCCATCCAAATGTAATTCAAAATACCTAATTATGGTTTTTAATACCATTTGCCTTTCATTTTTACTGAAAGATACGCTCTCTATACTATCAAAATTTATGCCTAACAGCTTTTTAAATTGATAAAATTCGTTTCCAGAAATAACATTTATGTCAACTGTTGATTTTGAGAAACTTCCGTTTAATAAATCGAAGCCAAATAAAGTCTCATTTGTTGTATCAGGATAAAAACCTAAAAAACGAGAAGCGTTTAAAAGAAAAAGCAAATGAAAATTGGCAATTTTATCATGAGAGTCTAACCAATTTAATCCTGCTTCTAAATAATTGTAAAATGCTGTATTGCTTTCTTCTTCTTGAATACTGTTAGACAAAACTTCAGAAATAAATAGCACAACAGATTGTTTTACAATATCTCTGTAAATAGAAGTGTACGGATTTAAAACTTGAACTTCTTTTAATGTATTTAAAGTGCTCTTATTATTATGATTTGCTACAATTGTTAATTGTGTTAAAGGTTGAAAGTAAGCAACTTTGATTCCGCCTTTTTTAGCTTTCAAAACGCCTTTAATAATGTAAGATTTTACACCTTCTTCATATGTAAAACATTTAACTATTAAACTTGTATCGCTATATTTTAAACTACTTAAAACAATAGCTTTTGTTTTAATTGCAGCCATTACTAATTAACAATTGCTATTTTGGTTATAGATGTTTCTGATGCATCATCATTAGATAGCAGTACAATATAAATGCCCGAAGCAACTTTTTTACCAGACAAATTTTCTTTGTTCCAAACTACTTTACCTCCTTGAAGCTCTTGGCCTTCAACAACGTTAGTTTCATAAACCAAATTACCTGCTACATCTACAATTTTAACATTTGTTCCTTTTGGTAAATGAGTGCCGTTTCTACCATCTATTGTAACAGTTTCATGATTTTTTAAGGCAGGATTTGGATACGCGTAAACTTCACCTAAAACATCACCAAAAGGCGCTACTTTACTGTTATAAGCTACAATACCTTTATCTGTTGCAAAATATACTTTACCCGTAGAAGTATCTACACTAATTTTTAAAATTCTATTAGATGGTAAAGGTGAGTTTTGCTTACTAAAATTTGCTAAAGTAGTTTGTCCGCTTGGGTTTGTGTAAATAACGCCTCCATTATCAGTACCAATCCATTTATTATCTGCACCATCAATAGAAATACTATTGATTGCTTGGTCTCCTCCTAATTTTTTCGGGATTCCGTCATCTAAAATAATTACAGGATTTGCATTGGTAACTGTTTCTTCGAAAACACCAGAGGCATTTGTATAAACAACCAAACCAGATTTTGTACCTAACCAAACTCTATTGCTTTTATCTACCGCAACGGTAACAACAGAAGCGTCTGGTAAATTACCCAAATTAGGTGTTGCTATTAAAGATTTCTTACGGTTTCCGTTTTCATTAAATACAAAAACTCCATTATTTCTAGAACCATACCAAATACTATTATTTCTATCTATTGCCATTTCACTTAAGCCAAAAGCTGCATTGGTTTTTACAGAACTCATATCGAAACTAGACCATTGCCCATTGGTAGATAGTTTCTTAAGCTCGTTGGGTACACCAATATTTGTTACCCATAAATTACCTTGGCTATCTATTGCAGAACCAACAATTCTAATAGTTACTCTATTAGGGTCTGTTGCTTCTATATCTTCTAACGGACTATTTAATTGATTATAAAACGTAGTAATTTCATCATTTTCTACTACCATCAAACCACCAGTAGCAACACTATTTATATTATTTGTATCTCCTAAAGAACTTATGTAAACTTTATTTTCTTGATTAGGATCTATAGTTACATAGCTTAAATCTGTTACCGGAAAGCTAGAATTATAATTAGTGTTCACCCAATTTTCTCCGTTAAAATGACTAAATCCTGCCTTGTTAAAGGTTGGCCCGTAAACAGCATTATAACCTCCATAAACAATCCATAAGTTATTATTTGCAGAAGCAATAGAAAAAGCACTGTTTGCCAACGGACCTTCTGGGTGAATTTCTAAGTAATTAGTAGGGTTAGAAATATTTGATACCAAAACACCAAACTCTTTTGTTGCAATGTAGGCCAAATTGTTCTCAAAAAAACAAGTATTCACACTATAATCAAAACTAGAATTAGAGCTAAAAGTAGCCTGTATTCCCATGGTTGAGTTTAATACAACTGCACTTTTATTTAAAGCAATATTTAAATGTGTTTCTGATGCCTTTATTGCTACAATATTTTCAGAAAAACTTCTTATTTGATTTAAAATACTACCATCATATGCAAATAAATTTTTATTTTCCGACACATATAAGTTATTCAAAAAAGAAATCGACTTAAAACTTCTGCCATTAAATTGTTGCTGCCAATTATTATAATCTATCAATAAATTACTATTTACATCAGCTTTAAAAATACCAGAATCTGTTGCCGCATAGATAATTTCATTATGTACTAATGTTTCATTAATTTTTACTGATGTAGAATTGTTTCCTATAAAAAAAGTATCGCCAAATTCTAACTTTTCTATATCGTAAACTACTATTGCAAATGGTGTTGCTAAAAATAGTTTATTACCGTATTCTGATATATGATTGATGCTTTTCTCTCCGGATTGACTAAAATTAATAATATCTGATGAAATTGTAATTGAACCATCACTATCAACAACTTCTACCAAACCATTTTCGTAACCAATAATTAATCTTTGATACGTTTTGTTATAATAAATTGAAGTTGTAGTTTCTCCAGACAAACCTTGTACAGAAGATAATTTATTAATATCGCCTGATAAAAGATTGTATGTAAAAACAGCATTATCTGCTAATGCATAAATTACATTATCTACCTTTGTAAAATCTTTAACATTATTATAAGAGTAAAAATCTTCCCAAGAATCACTATAATCTGTTTGAGAATATATTATTGAAGAGAGGATGAAAATATAAAGAGTTACTATTTTTTTCATGAAGATAAATTAACAAATCAAAGATATTTATTTATTGTTACAATAACGCTAAAACACATTACATTAGTACAAAATACAACACTTTTATGAGTATAGAAATAGAAAGAAAGTTTTTGGTAAAAAACTTAGACTTTAAAAAAGAAAGTTTCGATAAAAAATATATTAAACAAGGCTATTTAAATTCTGATAAAAATAGAGCTGTAAGGATTAGAATTACAGATAACAAGGCTTATTTAACCATAAAAGGAAAATCTAATTTAGAGGGCACTACCAGGTTTGAATGGGAAAAACAAATTGATTTAAAAGAAGCAGAAAGTTTATTTTTATTATGCGAACCAGGTATTATAGAAAAACATCGATATTTGGTTTCTTACCAGTCATTAATTTTTGAAGTAGATGAATTTAATGGTGATAATAAGGGTTTAATAATTGCTGAAGTAGAACTAACTTCTGAAAATCAAAAAATTGAAAAGCCAAATTGGTTGGGCAAAGAAGTTACCGGAGACGTAAAGTACTATAACTCAAACATAAGTAAGTTTCCTTTTAAAAATTGGGTATAAAAAAACCTCGAACTTGCTGTTCGAGGAAATTTAATAAACCTACCCCCTAAATAAATTTATAAATACCCAAAAATCAATTAACAAAAGTCAATATCGTTTTGAGCGTCACAAAATTAAAGCTTTTTTTAACATTTCCCAAAATTATTATTACATTTTAAGAAATTGTAAGCAAATCGACAATAAATCTTTAAGAAAAGTCAATAAAATGCCTAAAAATTAGTTAAAAATATTTACTGGTATATTACAAATTATATATTGCTAAAAAATGACAAAAACTTCCTAGCAAAACAAACAAATGAAATATCGCATGGTTATAAGGCATCTTTCTAATTGAATATAAAATTGCACCTACACTATAAGAAATACCTCCATAAAAAAGAAAATTTAAACTAAACGAAGACAAACTATCTATTAAAGGCGAAATAAAAAAAAC
>JAHDHO010000103.1 GCA_020631275.1 Polaribacter sp.
TTTTCTTAGTGGTTTATTTACCTTTTGTTTTTAGTTTTATACCAGAAACAAAAGAAGTAGCTTCTACGGTTTTCGATTATGTTATGAAACCCGTTCAATTTATCGTAAGTGGTTTTTTGCAATTTATACCTGGTTTATTTTTTATTTTAGTAATTGTTTTTATCACTAAATACTTACTTAAATTTTTAAAGTATTTAACTGGTGAATTAGAAAGAGAAGCAGTAAGATTAGATGGTTTTCATGCAGATTGGGCAAAACCAACTTTTAATTTAATAAGAGTTGTAATTATAGCTTTTGCTGCGGTTATATGTTTTCCATATATACCAGGTTCACAATCAGATGCTTTTAAAGGAGTTTCAATATTTTTTGGAGTATTATTCTCTTTAGGATCAACAGCTGCAATTTCTAATATTGTTGCTGGTGTTGTAATTACTTACATGAGACCTTTTAAAGTTGGTGATAGAGTAGAAATAGGAAATACCGTTGGCGATGTAACGGAAAGAAGTTTATTAGTAACAAGGGTTAGAACTATAAAAAATTTAGATGTAACAGTTCCAAATTCTACGATTTTAGGAAATCATATAATTAATTTCAGTAAAAATGCGGCAGAAGAAGTTGGTGTTATTTTACATACTTCTGTTACTATTGGTTACGATGTACCCAGCGGAGAAGTTATTAAAGCTTTGGTAAAGGGGGCAAAAAATACTGATATGATTTTAAAATCGCCAGAACCATTTGTATTAGTGAAAAGCTTAGATGATTTTTATATAAATTACGAAATAAATTGCCATACTAAAAATCCAGAAAAAGGAGCTGTAATTTACTCTTTATTACACGAAAGTATTAAAAATGAATTGCATAATGCGGGCATAGAAATTTTATCACCGCATTATAATGCGGTTAGAGATGGAAGTGTTTTAACTGTTCCGCCAGAAAATGTGCCAAAAGGATATGTGAAACCTGGATTTAAAGTAGAAAATTAATTTTTTTCGACCAAACCAAAAGCTGCATGGGCAATTGCCATAATTGTAAATGATGAATACCAATAACTTGGTATAATAAAGCAATACAAAGCTAATAGAATAGCTAAACCAATTAAAGCATATAATTTATTATTATCCTTACTCTTTAATAGAAATAACATAGAAGCATAACAGTATAGAAATACTGGTGTTAAAATATCTACATATCCGTAAAATTTTAAAATGAACAAGGCACTAAATCCTATTATTACTGCTAAAAAGTATTTTTTAAAAGCATTTTTACTTTGCTTATTCCATAATAAAGAACCTTCTTTTTTAACTTTCCTTTTTGCTCTAAAAAAAATAGCTAGAGAAGAAAACACCATAAAAACAACAGCTAAACCAATACAAAGAATTTCTAGTATTTGAGGACTTATAACACCTAAAGGATGATTTTCAATTAAAAAACCATCAATAATATACTTATAAGCATAAGCAAGTAAAAAAAAATAAAATCCTATTAGTATACTTGCGAACCCTCTTAAAAAAAAGTTGTTTTTAAAATTATCTTGCAATTGCATGGTTTCTCTTCTAAATTTTATAACTTTCGTAAAGATACAAAAAGAGCCGTATTGTTTATCTTTATTTATGAAACCTGCTGAAGAATATATTTTAAATCAACCAGAACCTTTCAAGTCTATTTTGTTGCATCTGCAAATATTAATAGAGTCTAGTTTCCCCAACGTTGATTTACAATTTAAATGGAAAATCCCTTTTTATTATTTAAACGAAAAACCTTTTTGTTATCTAAATCCATCTAAAAAGAAAGGATATGTTGATGTAGCTTTTTGGGTTTCTGCACATTTAACAAAATACAACGAACATCTAATATCAGAAAATAGAAAGGTTGTTAAATCTCTTAGATATTTTAAAATTGAAGATATAAATGAAGAAATTTTACTATCTGTTTTAGAAGAGGCACATTCGCTTAAAGACAAAAGTTTCTACAAGAGAAGCTAACTACTCAATTTTAAATTGAAGCGCAGTTCTATTATTTATAAATAAAAATAATTCAGAGTTTCTTAATGGGTTTAGAATTGTTAAAGTAGTTATATTGTTTTCTGATTTTAAAATTGGTCTCTTTGCATAGTTGTGGTTTTTATAGTTGTATAGCATTGAAGCTTTTTCGGATAAATTTTTAAACTTTAAAACAATATTTTCACCTTTTTTAATTTTGATAATTCCATTTTTCGGAGAAATTAACTCAATAGTAGATGCTAGAAATTCTTGACCATAAATTGGCTGATTATAAAACTCCTTTTTAGTAATTCTGCCGAACCTCAAAATCCATATACTTTCTTCGGGTAAATGTGTTTTAAAAATTTTATCTTTAGGAATGTTGTAAAAATAAGGGTTGAATTTTCGTGTCCATTTTCCATTCATTAGATATCCTGCCGACCAAGTTGGGTCTAAAATTATCCATTTATCATTAAGTTTTACAGCGTTCCAAGCATGGTTTGTTTCAGAAACAAACCTACCAATATCATATGGTGAATTTCTTGTGTAACCTTTTATTACTGCTGCTTCAATATTTAACAAAGAACAAACTTTCTTAAAGGATTGTGCATATTCTTCACACAAACCTTTTTTGGTTTTAAAAGTTTTATCAATAATTTTATTTTTTGCTGCTTCTAACTTTTGTTCTTTTTCAATTTCATTACTATAACTAAATTTAAAACTTCTTCCTTTCGGATTATAGTATTGATTTAAATCGTATCTAATATTTTTTGCCAACCAAAAAAATGCTGCTCTAACTTTTTCTTCATCTTTAGAGAAATCAGTATCTATTCTTAAAGCTAAATTTTCAATTTTAGAGAATCTAGGGTATTCTAAAACGATTTTATCAACTTTATCAAAATTTTGAGAAAAAGTCGTGTAAGAAATTAATAAGAAAAAATAAATAAATTGTTTCATATAGTAAATGTTAATAATTAAGCTAAACAATTATTACGCCTTTATATTTTATTCATAAAAAAACCATTCAAATTAAAATCTGAATGGTTAAAATATGTATCAATAACTTGTAGTTTATAAATTATTTATAGTTTTTCTAATAGCGACTAAATTACTTAATAAACTTTCTAGATTATCTAAATGTAACATATTAGCACCGTCAGATTTTGCATTTTTCGGATCAAAATGAGTTTCAATAAATAAACCATCAACGTTATTTACAATTCCGGCTCTGGCAATAGTTTCAATCATTTCTGGTCTTCCGCCTGTTACACCAACTGTTTGATTTGGTTGTTGTAAAGAATGTGTAACGTCTAAAATTGTTGGTGCAAATTCTCTCATTTCTGGAATGCCTCTAAAATCTACAATCATATCTTGGTAACCAAACATGGTACCTCTATCTGTTATCCAAGCTTTATTAGAACCAGCATCTTTAACTTTTTGTACGGCATGTTTCATAGCACCCGGACTCATAAATTGACCCTTTTTTAAGTTTACAACTTTACCCGTTTTTGCAGCAGCGACAACTAAATCTGTTTGACGCACTAAAAATGCAGGGATTTGTAAAACATCTACATAAGCAGCTGCTTTTTCTGCATCAGATACTTCATGAATATCTGTAACTGTTGGCACATTAAATGTTTCTGAAACTTTACGCAAAATCTTTAAAGCTTTTTCATCTCCAATACCTGTAAAACTATCAATTCTACTTCTGTTTGCTTTTTTAAAACTACCTTTAAATATGTAAGGAATTTCTAATTTGTCTGTAATAGTAACTACTTTTTCAGCAATTCTTAATGCCATTTCTTCACTTTCTATAGCACAAGGTCCTGCTAATAAAAAAAAGTTATTTGCATCGGTATTTTTTATATTCGGAATTTCAGATAAAATCATTTGTAAAATTTTCAACAAAAATACATAAAATTTTAGCGGTTATTTAAAGAGTTATAATCGAATTTTATAAGACAACCTTCAATTTAAAATAGTTATATTTATCCTCTAAATAGATATTTTATGAGAAAAATTATTGGTGTTTTTTTAGCCATGAGCTTAATGCTTAGTTGTGCTATTGTTACAAAAGGAAAAGATGGAAAAGCAGGAACAGCTGGTGAACCAGGTTTAAATGGAAAAAATGGGGCTGATGGTATTTCTGGAAAACTTAAAAAACCAGAAAAAACTTTTTTTATTGATTCTAATTTGGTTAGAAAACATTTATATACGTTGGCTGCAGATGAAATGGAAGGTAGAAAATCTGGAACAGCAGGTATCGAAAAAGCGGCTGTTTACATAGAAAATGAATACAAAAAAATAGGATTGACTACTTTTAACAGTTTAAAAGATTATAGACAAACTTTTACTTTTAAAAATAGAAGAACTAAAGAAAATATTACTTCTAGCAACATTATTGGTGTATTAGAAGGAAAAAGTAAAAAGAACGAATATGTTATTATTTCTGCACATTACGATCATTTAGGTATGAAAAAGAGTGGTGAAGGAGACTTAATTTACAATGGGGCAAATGACGATGCTTCTGGTGTTACAGGATTGTTAGTTTTAGCTAAATACTTTAAAGAAATTGGTAACGAAAGAACAATTGTTTTTGCTTCTTTTACAGCAGAAGAAATGGGTTTAATTGGTTCTACTCATTTTGGTAAAGGTATTGATGCGGATAAATTTGTTGCCGGAATTAATTTAGAAATGATAGGGAAAACACCAAGTTCTGGGCCAAATACAGCATGGTTAACAGGTTTTGAGCGTTCTGATTTTGGTAAAATTATTCAGAAGAATTTAGAATGTACCGGTTATCAGTTATTTCCAGATCCTTATAAAAAGTTCAATTTATTTTTTAGATCAGACAACGCTTCATTAGCAAGATTAGGCGTGCCATCGCATACATTTTCTACAACACCAATAGATGTAGATCCTGATTATCATAAATTAACGGATGAGGCTGAAACTTTAAATATGACTGTTATAACACAAACAATTCAGGCAGTAGCAAAAGGTACAGAAAGCATTATTAATGGTACAGATACACCTACAAGAGTAATTATTAAATAAAACGTAAAATGAAAGTTTTTAGGTTAATTTTATTGTTCTTAGTTTTTGGGTGTTCTAGTTCGAAAGTAGTTTCTGATTATGATTCGAATACAACTTATTCAAAATATAAAACGTTTAATTTCTATGAAGATAATGGAGATAATTTAAATGATTTTGATGTAAAAAGAATTACAAACTACATCACGTCTAAATTAAAAAATGATAATTTAGAGCAAGATAATTTACCAGACTTTTTTATTTATTTTGATACGCAAACATCAACTGTAAGAAATAATAAATCAATTTCTATTGGTTTAGGAAATAGAAATGTGGGTGTTTCGGGCGGAATTCCGATAGAAAATAATAAGGTAAATGAGAAACTAATCATAAAATTTATAGAAGCAAATACTAATAATTTAATATGGGAAGGTTCTCTAGAATCTAAAGTTCGTAAGAAAAGATCACCAGAACAAAGAGAGGCTCATTTAAAGGTTGTTGTTACTCAAATTTTAGAACAATATCCGCCAAGTAATTAACATTCTAATCTTAGTATTCTGTAATTAAAAAAATCCTCTAAAAATTAATTTAGAGGATTTTTTTATTTTTTACAGTTATTAGAATTGGTATCTAATACTAAATGCGATATCATTATCGTAGTCATTAAAATTATCTCCAAAGCCAAACTCTGGTCTTAAATCTAATGAAAGTAAAATTGGTGCAGAATCGAAATTATATTCAATACCAATATCACCAGCAGCAAAAATAAAAGTTTCAGAAAAATTATCATTTCCGTTACCATTGTAATTTGCTAATCCACCACCAACACCAGCATACCAGTTAAAGTTGTTTTCGATGTTCCAAACCCATTGGTAAATACCTGTGGCTTTAAAACCATCGTAATTAGAATTATCTCTTAACCCTAAATCTATTTCTAGTCTATTGTTATTATTTAAGGCTCTTTGGTAAGAAATTTCACCACCAAAACCATCATTATCACCTAAACGCAAACCAATTGCGTTTTTAGAAATACTTTGTGCATTTGCAGAAAAAGCTCCTGCTACTAAAAGACCTATAATTAAAAATGTTTTTTTCATGATTGTTTATGTTTATTTAATGGCAAAATTAGTCGTAAACTTATTTTAAGAGTAACTCATATGAATTTAAAATTGCTTCAAATGAAATTTATTTTATATCTAATCTTACACCTTTAGAATGACTACTAAACTCTGGAGCATACATACTTTGTATGGTTGTTATTCCGTTACTAAAGTTACCAGCATTGTTAACTCTTAAGTCATATTCAAAAACAAAAACACCTTTAGGTAAATAATCAAAAAAGAAGTTTGTTGCGGCATCTTTGGTACTTTCATAGTAACTTAAGTTATCTTGATATTTATATCTAGAAATTACATTTATTGGTTCTAAACCAGCAGCTCTCATGTCTTTCATATGAATAAATTCCATATTTCTATCAGAAGATAATTCTATTCTAACCGTAATTAAATCACCAACTTTTAACTGACTGCTATTTGTAATTTCTATCAACTCTTTTCCGGTATCAGAATTCACTTTTAAAAATAATTTTTTAGACAATTTAAGTGGTGTATTTGCAACACTAATTTTATCTAAATCTTCAAAATACTGCCAGTACAAACCAGCCCAAGCAATACCTTTATTCTTTTTGCTGATAGTTACAGTGCCCATTTCTTTTGTAATTTCTTTACCAGACCAAGAAGTTTTAAAATAACCTGTTCCTGCTTCTATTTTTGCACTTTCTAATTTGGTAGGTTCAATTTGATGTTCACCAATTTTTATAGTAACTAATTCTTCGCTGTTGTTAACCCAATCGCTTCCGTTTAAAAGTAAAGCATAAATGGCTTCGGATGTTGCTTTGGTTGTTTTCCAGCTATTGGTTTGCTTATTTTTTAACAACCACACTTTTAATTTGTCTATTGTCTGGGTATCATTTTCTAGTTCTGTAAAAACTTCTACCATTAATGCTTGTGTTTCTACAGGAGCTTGATAAAAATAATAACCAGTATTGTTAGTTTTCCAATACATACCCAATTCATCCGAAGAGATAGCATTTTCTTTTAAAGAATTAAGAATTTTTATTGCTGATGTTTTTTCATCATTTCTAAATGATGTCAATGCAATTTGTCCTTTAGCATATAGATTAAATTCAGTCCAATATTGTTCTGATTGTTTTTGATAATAATTAACAGCTTCTTCTAATGATGAATTTTTAGCTAAATTTTGATAAAAACTTCGCATATATAAATACTGAATTGTAGTATAATCTAAATGATTTTTTTCTAAATAATTTTTATATACTTTTTCTCCTGCAGATTTGTTTTTAGATTTTCTTTTTAATTTATCTGCATTTTCTAGAAGAATGTTGTATTTTTTTACGAGTTGGCTGTCTAAATAATTAACAGCATTGGTAATCATTTTTTTTGTCTCTGTGTTAAATTGAGCAGCACCTAATTTTTCTAAATGACCAAAGCCAGTAGCAATATGAAGTGTAATGTAATTATTTTCATATTCTCCGCCTTTAAACCAAGGAAAACCGCCCGAACTCATTTGCATATCTTTAAGTTTCGCGATTGTTCTTTCTTGCTCATTTTTCATTTTATTCAAATCGAACAATAAGGCAATTCTTTTTTTCTGTTCAGATTCAGATTGTGCATCTCTTAACCAAGGTGTTTCTTGAATAATTAATGATTTTAATTCCTCATTTTTTTCTAAGTTGCTAAGCAAAGCATCAGAAGACTTCCACATATTAAAAACTTCTTGAATTCTTGGATTTGAATTAGCAATAAAACTTGCCAATGTATTTGCATAAAATCTAGAAAAAGTTTGCTCTGAGCACTCGTACGGATATTCCATTAAATATGGAAAAGATTGAATTGCGTACCAAACTGGGTTAGAAGTTACTTCTAATGTTAATTTATGATTTTTTAAAGTTGTAGAATTATTTTCTCTTAATTTATCTAAAGTAAAAGTTTTAGTTTCGTTAGAATTTATCCAAATTGGTAAGGTTTCTGTAACTAATTTTCTGTTAGATAAAACAGGTAATACTTGTTGTTCTCCGTCTGAAAAAGAACCTGCTTTTGCAACAATTCTATACTGAACAGCTTGCACAGTTTCCGGAATAAAAACTTCCCAAGAAACATTTGTATTACCATCTTTAGCCACTGTAAATTTTTTGTTTGCCTTGATATTTTGCATTAAAAAATCTATTTTTTTATTGGTAATGGCATCTGTTAACTCAAGTTGTGCAATTCCGTTTAACGCATTATTTGTTAAGTTAGTAATTTTTGCACTTAAAGTAATTGTATCTTTTTGTCTTAAAAATCTTGGTGCATTTGGTATTACCATTACTTCTTTTTGAGTAACAGTTTGCATACTTTTTACAGCATATTTTAAATCTTTAGTATGTGCTAATAATTGTAGTTTCCATCGGGTTAATGCTTCTGGCATTGTAAATGTGAAACTTACTTTACCATCTTTATCAGTTTTTAACTGCGGATAAAAAAATGCAGTTTCTTTAAAGTTCTTACGTGCTTTAATTTGCGATAAATCTGCAATAATATTTGTTGTAATAATTATAACACCATTGCTTCCTTTCGAGCCATATAATGCAATAGCTTCTGTATCTTTTAATACTTGATAACTAGTAATATTTTGAGTTTTTAATCCTTCAGCAATTTCTAGAGTACTAATCTTACCATCGATTATAATTAATGGTTTTTCATCTGAGTTTAGAGAAGAATTCCCTCTAATTCTTATTGTAGGATTATCATCAGTAATATTTATTCCTGCCGCTTTTCCGCTTAAAACAGTAGTTATTTCAGCTTCTTCTTGTGGTATACTTATCGAACCTGTAACATCGGATGCTTTTCTTTTTTGAGTACCATAACCTGTCACCACTATTTCATCTAATGATTCTAAATCTGGAATTAATTGAACATTTAATCTAGAAAAATCTTCTACTTTAACCTCTATACTTTGATAACCAATATATCTTATAGATATGATATCATTTTTTTTAATATCAATTGTAAAATTACCTTCAAAACCTGTATTTACACCTTTAGTTTTATTTTTAATAAGAATTGTAACTCCAGGTAAAGGTTCATTATTTTCATCAGTAATAAAACCTGTAATTGTACCATTAAACGAGCCAGATTTTGTGATTTTAATCTTTTTTGAATTTATTTTTTGTCTAATTTGTCTTAGATAACTATTGTTTAGCCAAGAATTATTATTCAAACTAAACCCAAACCAGTTATATGTAATGTTGTTTATAGAAGGATAGTTGAAATACTTATTTTTATTATTTATTACGCTAAAATTATTTACTCCAAAGCTTAGATTTGCATTGCTAGATTTGTAAGAGTAGTATTTTTTAGTTGTTTTTACCGGATTAAAATACCAATTATGTGTTTTAAATTCGTCTAAAGAGGCATCATACATAGAAGCTAATAATTCTGCAGCAACTTTATCGTTTTTATCATTTTTGATTGTAAAACTCCATGTTTCTTCTTGACCAGGACTTAGTTTATCTCTAAAAACGTTGGTTTCAATTTCAATATTACTTTTCGGTTTATCTAAAACATTTACAAGAATACTACCGCTTTTAAAGTAATTAAAGTTTACAAAATGATATTTTAT
>JAHDHO010000104.1 GCA_020631275.1 Polaribacter sp.
ATGCTGTGCATAACGAGCGTCCGTTTTTTGGTGAGTTAGTAGAATTTATGACTCGCGGACCAATTGTAGCTGCAATTTTAGAAAAAGAAAATGCAGTAGAAGACTTTAGAACTTTAATTGGTGCAACAAACCCAGCAGATGCTGCAGAAGGTACAATTAGAAAATTATACGCAACTTCTATGGGAGAAAATGCTGTACATGGTTCTGATTCTGATGAAAACGCAGAAATTGAAGGAAACTTTCACTTTTCTGGAAGAGAGCAATTTTAATAAGAATTTTTAGAAATTCTTAGTCTAAAAATATATTTAGAAAACTCGTAACTTAATTGTTACGAGTTTTTTTTATACCAAAACTACTTTAGAAATTACATCTTCACCTATTTCTTCATTTAACATTTTAGCAATTTTATCTTTACCATAACTCAATTCTTCTCTTAAAACAGAAGAAGTCAATTGCACAACAAGCGTTTTATTTTGTAATTTAACAGACGTTGTATGATTTGCAACTCCTGGTCCCATCATTTTGGTCCAAGATTCTTCAATTTTAATCTTTTGCATTCCTTTTGTCAAATTATTTTCCTTGATAAAAAGTTGCATTAAATCTTCTATAGAAAAAGAATCATTTTCTCTTTTAGACATTATAGTTTAAATATTTGAAATGGTTTATTACTTTGTTTCACGATGTTTTCTGTTCTTTCTGAATGTGTATCTGTTATAAAAATTTGACCGAATTCATCATTATTAACCAAATTAATAATTTGTAATACTCTACTTTCATCTAATTTATCAAAAATATCATCTAACAATAAAATTGGTGTTACGCTAGCTTGTTGCTTTATAAACTCGAACTGTGCAAATTTTAAAGCTATTAAATAAGACTTTTGCTGCCCTTGAGAACCAAATTTTTTAATAGGATAATTTCCTATTTCAAAACTTAAATCATCTTTATGTATACCAGCTGTAGTATACTGTATTATTTTATCTTTATCTAAAGATTTCTGAAATAATTCTTTCAAAGAATAATCATGTAACTGACTTTTATAAACTAAGTTTACATGCTCTTTGTCATCAGAAATTATTTGATATTTCTCATTAAAGATAGGAATAAACTTCTCTAAAAAAGCTTTTCTAACCTCATAAATTCTTGAACCATACTCACATAATTGCTCATCATATACATTTAAATTTAATGCATCAAAAATTCGATTAGCCGCAAAGTATTTTAATAAGGCATTTCTTTGACTCAATATTTTATTATACGCAATTAGGTCTTTTAAATAACTTTTATTTTGTTGCGAAATAACACCATCTATAAATTTTCTTCTTGTATCACTTCCTTCTGTAACTAAATCTCTATCTGCAGGAGAAATTATAACCAAAGGTAATTGTCCAATATGATCAGAAAACTTCTCATAATTTTTACCATTCCTTTTTAAAACCTTCTTTTGCCCTTTTTTTAAACTGCAAACAATCTTTTCATTTCTGTCGTTTAAATTGTAATCTCCTTCGATCATAAAAAAAGATTCTCCATGTCTAATATTTTGCGTTGCGACAGAATTAAAGTAACTTTTTGCAAAAGACAAATAATAAATAGCATCTAAAACATTTGTTTTACCAACACCATTATTACCAACAAAACAATTTATTTTTTGCTGAAAATCAAAAGATTGCGATTCGATATTTTTAAAATTAACTAAAGAAAGTTTTTGTAAATACATGAATAAGTTTTGTTCTTTAAAAAGAATTGCAAATTATTGAAAATTTTGCGAAATATGTGCTTTTAAAATCCAATTAAAAAAACTATTTTTGTCGCCACTAATTTTAAACTAAGCATGGCTACATACAAGAAAAAATATAAACCAGAAGGTAAAAAAGAGCAACAACAATTTGATGATTCTGAATATGAAACAGCAGGAGTTTTAAACACTTTAGACGAAACTGCTTCTAAATCTGAACAATGGATCGAAAAAAATAGCAAACCGTTATTTTATTCTTTAATTGCAGTAGTTGTTTTATTTTTAGCTTACTTAGGGTATAACAACTATATTTCTGAACCAAATGAATTAGAGGCTTCTAATGAATTAGCTTTTCCTAGAAAATATTACGACATGGCTTCTACTGCCGGTTCTGGTATCGACTCTTTATTAACCTTAGGTTTAGAAGGTGCAGATGGTAAATATGGTTTTTTAGACATTGCAGATTCTTATAGCGGAACAAACGCAGGAAATTTAGCAAATTATTATGCAGGTGTTTCTTATTTAGAAATGAAGCAATATGATAAAGCAATCGATCATTTAGAAAAATTTAATTCTGATGATGAAATGTTAGGACCTATTACTTTAGGTGCTGTTGGAGATGCTTTTGCTGATATCAATCAACCTGAACAAGCTTTAGAATACTACGAAAAAGCAGCAAATAAAAAAGATAACGAATTTACAACTCCTTTGTTTTTATATAAAGCTGGTATGACTGCAATGGAATTAAAGAAATTTGACAAAGCAACTTCTTTATTTACAAAAATAAAAGACAATTATCCAACATCAGATCAAGGTCTTAATGTTGATAAATTTATAAATGCTGCAAAATACTCAGAACAATAGTTCGAAGTAATAACAGTAACAATTTGCAGTAAGTAGTTTTATTTATACTGCATACTTAAACTGAATACTGACTTAAATGGCAACAACAAACTTATCTTATTACGATAAAGCTACAATCCCAAATGCGAAATCTTTTCGATTTGGGATTGTTGTTTCTGAATGGAATCCAGAAATTACAAAAAATTTACATAAAGGTGCAATAGAAACTTTATTAGATTGTGGTACTTCTAAAGAAAACATCATTTCTTGGGATGTTCCTGGAAGTTTCGAATTAGTTTATGGTTGCAAAAAAATGATTGAATCTGAACAAGTAGATGCAATTATTGCAATTGGTAATGTTATACAAGGTGAAACTAAACATTTCGATTTTGTGTGTGAAGGTGTTACACAAGGTATTGTAGATTTAAACATTAAATATGATGTACCTGTAATTTTTTGTGTTTTAACAGACAATACAAAGCAACAATCTATTGATAGATCTGGTGGTAAATTAGGCAATAAAGGTATAGAATGTGCTGTTGCTGCAATAAAAATGGCAGCTATAAAAAATAGCGACCGTAAAAGTGAAAGCATAGGTTTTTAAGAATTGTTTTAACATCATTTTTAGTAAGTTTCCTTTAATTTAATTAAATTTGGAATCCTTTTTCAATTGGTATGAAAATTGATTTACACTAAAATCTATTCATCAATTATTACTAAAATTATGGGATTTCTAAAAAGAACAAATAAAAAATTTGATTATCAACCTCGCTATTATAAAGGAGAGGGAAACCCTTTTAAAATAGAACACAAATTAGATCAGTTTAGAACAACTGCCGGAAAAAATAAAAATCTTAAAGGTAAGTTTCATGATGCTATTGGAGATTTAAAAAATTCTGATAAGAAAACAAATAGAACTTTAATTATTATAATTTCTATTTTAGTTTTAATTTTTCTTTACATAATAGACTTCGACTTATCTATATTCATAAATAAATAATGTCTGATATTATTCAACTTTTACCAGATCATGTAGCAAATCAAATTGCTGCAGGAGAAGTGGTACAACGTCCTGCATCTGTAGTTAAAGAGTTACTAGAAAATGCAATAGACGCTGGTGCAACAAATATAAAATTACTAATTAAAGATGCAGGAAAAACTTTAATACAAGTAATTGATGATGGTAAAGGCATGAGTACTACAGATGCAAGAATGAGTTTTGAACGTCATGCAACTTCAAAAATTCAGAAAGCAGAAGATTTATTTAATTTAAACACAAAAGGTTTTAGAGGTGAGGCTTTGGCTTCTATTGCTGCTATTGCGCACGTAGAATTAAAAACAAAACCTAAAGGAGAAGAACTTGGTACTTGTATAAAAATTGAAGGAAGTAAAATAATTTCACAAGATTTTATTTCTACAGGTGAAGGAACCAGTTTAGCTGTTAAAAATCTATTTTATAACATTCCTGCTAGAAGAAATTTTTTAAAATCAGATACGGTAGAAACACGTCATATAATAGACGAATTTCAAAGAGTAGCTTTAGCACATTCTAATATTTCTTTTTTATTACATCATAATAACAATGAGGTTTATCATCTTAAAAGCGGAAATCTAAGACAAAGAATAGTGGCTGTTTTTGGTGCTAAAATGAATGAAAAATTAGTTCCTATAGATGAAAAAACAGATATTGTTGCTATTGAGGGTTTTGTAGCAAAACCCGAATTTTCTAAAAGAAAAAGAGGCGAACAATTCTTTTTTGTAAATAATAGATTTATTAAAAGTTCTTATTTAAACCATGCAGTGGTTAGTGCTTTTGATGGTTTATTAGAACAAGGTTCGCATCCCTCCTATTTTTTGTATTTACAAGTGCCGGCAAATACAATAGATATAAACATTCATCCAACTAAGACGGAAATTAAGTTTGATAATGAGAAGGCGCTTTATGCAATGCTAAGAGCAACTGTTAAACATAGTTTAGGCCAATACAATGTAGCACCTGTTTTAGATTTTAATAGAGATGCAAATCTAGATACACCGTACAATTTTAAATCTAGCACTAAAACTGCTACAGTACCAACCATATCGGTTAATCCAGATTTTAATCCTTTTAAAGAAGAACAAAATACACAACCAAAATTTAATTATAAAAGAGAAAAACAAACAGAAAGTTGGGAATCTTTATATACGAATATAGAGAGCACAGAAACTAAAAAAACAGAAAGTTTATTTGAACAAGTTGAAGAAGAAAAAACTCAAAAGACGTTTCAAATACAACGAAAATATGTAATGAGTTTGATTAAATCTGGTGTTGTTTTAATCAATCAATCTTTGGCACACCAAAGAGTTTTATACGAACAATTTTTAGAAAGCATTACCGTAAAAGAAGCAAATAGTCAACAATTACTATTTCCTGTAAAAATTTCGTTTTCATCAGCAGAAATAGAAATGATTTATACTATAAAAACGGAATTAGAAAATGCTGGTTTTTCTTTTGATGAATTTACAAAAGATAGTGTTACAATTAAAGGAATACCTGTTTCTGTTACAGAAAGTAAAATAACAATTATTCTAGAAGAATTGTTAAATGATATTAATTTAGAAGTACCAGATGCTAGTTTTAGTCATTTTGACGTGATGGCAAAATCTTTTGCTAAAACCTTATCTATTAAAACGGGTACACTTCTATCTGAAAAAGAACAAGAAAGTCTGGTAAACAACTTGTTTTCTTGTAAAGAACCAACAATTTCTCCGTTTGGAAAAGCTACTTTTAAAACACTAACTTTAAATCAAATAGATAATTTATTTAATAGCCAATTATGAATAAGATTACAGACGGGATTAAACATCTAATTATAATAAATGTTATTTTATTTATAGCACCCCAATTTTTAAAATTAGACCTTACAAATGTTTTAGCACTGCACTTCCCTAAAAATAGTCATTTTGGGTTTTGGCAATATTTAACTCATATGTTTATGCATGCTAGCTTTCCGCACATTTTATTTAATATGTATGGTTTATGGGCTTTTGGTACACCGTTAGAACAAATGTGGGGCAAAAAGAAATTTTTATTCTTTTATTTTTCTGCAGGTTTAGGTGCTGGTTTAATCTATACACTTGTAAACTATTATCAATTTAACGGAATTTATGATTTATTTATAAATGCTGGTTTAAATAATGCAGATATAATTTCTATTTTAGAAAAAGGTTCTACTGCTGGTTTTAATGTTAATGCAGCGATAACACAAGCTCAGTTTGATAAAATTTATTCTTTATACCACATGCCTGCAGTTGGTGCTTCTGGTGCTGTTTACGGTGTTTTAGTTGCTTTTGGATTATATTTTAAAGATGCAAAATTAGCCTTGTTATTCTTTCCGGTTCCAATTGCCGCTAAATACTTTATTCCTTTAATGATTTTAGGAGATTTATTTTTTGGCATGACAAACTATTCTGTTGGTAGTGTTGCTCATTTTGCACATATTGGTGGTGCATTAATAGGTTTTATTATTGCTTACTATTGGAAAAAAAATCAATTTAAAATTTCGTAATGAGTTTTATAGACAACTTAAAATACAAGTATAAATCTGGAAATATCATAGAAAAACTAATCTATATAAATATAGGTGTTTTTCTATTTACACTTATTTTAAAAGTGTTTTCTGGCTTGTATAAAAGTAATCAGAATTTTGTATTCGAATGGTTTTCTTTAGATAATAATTTAAACATTTTTATATCAAGACCTTGGTCTATTATTTCTTACGGATTTTTACACGCAGATTTTATTCATTTGCTTTTTAATATGATAACATTGTATTTTATAGGCAATCTTTTTGTTGAATATTTCACACAAAAACAAGCACTTTCATTTTATATTTTAGGTACATTATTTGGTGGATTATTTTTTATATTGAGTCAAAATTATTTTCCTTTATTTGATGGTGACTCTTCTAGATTAGTTGGTGCATCTGCCGGAGTATCAGCTATATTTATTGGTATAGTTACTTACATGCCAAATTATCAAATAAAAATACCTTTGTTAGGCTTTTTAAAATTATGGCATTTAGCTGTAATTTGGTTAGCTTTTGATTTTATTGGATTAATTGGTAACAATGCTGGTGGTAGTTTTTCTCATCTTGGTGGTAGCTTATTGGGCTTTTTATATGTAAGACAAGCAAGTAATAGGCAAATAAATTTTTCTGAAATGTTTTCTTCAATATTTCAAAAAAAAGAAAAGAAATTAAAAACTGTTTACAATTCTAACAAAACTAAAAACACAAAATCTAAACCAAATAACCTTAACCAAAAGCAGATAGACCAAATTTTAGATAAAATTAGTAAATCTGGTTACGACACTTTAACAAAGCAAGAAAAAGAGTTTTTATTTAAACAAGGAAAAAAATAATATGAAAAACTTATCTTTTTTAGACAAAGCTCTTTATTTATTGAACTCTCTTGCAGCAACATTATTGCTACTTTCTTACTTGCTACCATTTATATCACCTAGTGTAGTACCTGTTTTTGCTATTTTAAGTTTATTTGTTCCTTTTTTACTTATTATAAATCTAGTATTTGTTATTTATTGGTTATTAAAACTTAAACGACAGTTTTTAATATCAATAATAGTTTTAATTGTCGGTTGGCTTTTTACACCTCCTTTTTACAAAATTTCAAGCAATAATTCATCTTTAAATTCCGATTTAAAAATTATGAGTTATAATGTAAAAGCATTCGATTTATTTACAAAAGCAAAAGACAGCAATAATTTTTCTAATGGTTTTGATTTTATTTCTGATAAAAATCCAGACATTTTAGTTATTCAAGAATATTATAAATCTAAAAAGAATAAATTATCTTTTCCTTACAAATACATCAAACTTAGATCAAAAAAGAGTCAATATGGGTTGGCAATTTATTCGAAATATAAAATTGTAAATTCAGGTTCGCTAGATTTAGATAGTAAAGGGAATAATATAATTTTTGCAGATATACTTAAAAATAAAGATACTATTAGAGTTTATAATGTTCATTTTGAATCTCTAAGAATAAAACCTAACGAGGAAAACTTTGGTGAAGAAAATTCAGAAAAATTAATAAAAAGAGTTTCAAATTCATTTAAAAAACAAGCAGAACAAGCTAATATTTTTTTAGCGCATGAAAAACAATGGACTGGGAAAAAAATTATTAGTGGCGATTTTAACAATACTTCTTATTCATGGATGTACCATCAAATATTAGAAGATAAAAAAGACGCATTTATAGAAGCTGGCAAAGGCTTTGGTAAGTCTTTTTCTTATTGGTTTCCGTTAAGAATCGATTTTATTTTAACAGATAAAAATGCCATCGTCAATCAATTTTTAACTTTAGAAAATAAAAACTCAGACCACTTCCCTATTCTATCAAAAATTAATTGGAAAGATTAAGTAAATTAGCCAAATCTAAATAAAGTAATTTACGCAACCACTATGATCAAAACAGATGTTTGTATTATTGGTGCTGGTCCTTCTGGTGCAAGTACATCTTTGACTTTATCAAAGATGAAAATACCACATTATATTATAGATAAATCTACTTTTCCTAGAGATAAGACTTGCGGAGATGGATTAATTTTATACGCATACAAAGCTTTACGTTTACTCGATGAAGGTTTATTTTCAAAATTTTTAAATCATCCTAAATTCATACATAGCAAAAACATTAAATTACATATAAACAGCAAGTTAAGTATTAATTTTAAGGAAAGTGAAGATCGAAACATGGTAATAACCTATGCAAAAAGATACGATTTTGATTACTTTTTGGTAAATAATCTTTCTAAAAAATATGCTTCTTTAGATTTTGGTAATGGCGTTAAGAACATATCAGAACTTAAAGACGGTGTGCTCATCAAACTAAAAGATGGTAAAGAAATTTTAAGTAAAATTGTTATTGGTGCAGATGGTGTAAACTCAATTGTTGCTAGAAAACTAGCAGGTAATAAAATTCAAAAAAATTTAACTTCTACATTTGTAAACGGTTATTTTAAAAACGTAATTAACTTACCTAAAACCAACGAAGCTGAAATAAGGATTATTTATAAAAAAATCCCCTTATTCTTTTACATTTTTCCTCTTGCTGATGGCTCTGTAAATATAAGTTTGGGCGGAAATGCAAAATTGATATTGAAACATAATATTAATTTGGTTGAAGAAGTTGAAACTATAATTAGAAGTCATCCAAAGGTTGCATATAAATTTATAAATGCGATTAAAATTGATTCATGGCGAGGATGGAGTATTCCATATAACTTTGGTAAAAATAAAGTGTATGGAAATCGATTTATGTTGGTTGGTGATGCCGCAGGTTTAACAAACCCTTTTTACAAAGAAGGTGTAGGAACAGGCATGATGTCTGGTATCATTTGTGCACAATCTATTGAGGCTAGTTTAAAAAATAATAACTTTAGTGCAATTTTTTTAGCAACTTATGCTAAAAATTTAAATAATGAATTTGGCAGATTGTTAAAGTTTAGTCGTTTAATGTTAAAAGCAACACAGTTTAAATTTCTGTTTGGCGCAATAACTTATTTGTTGAAAAATAAAATTGAATTAAAAGCAACAAAAGTTATTAAAAGAAAAAGTTATTAGTTTTCAAAACCATATTCTCTTTCAACTTTACAAATACGTAAACGATATTTCTTGTACCATTTACTTCTACCTAATTCTCTAGCTTCTATATGTTCTACATTATTTTTCCAAGCAGTAATAGCCTCTAAAGAACTCCAATAAGATACAGTAACGCCAATACTATTTCTAGCAGATTCAACACCCAAATAACCAGGTTGTTTTTTTGCTAACAACTCCATTTTATTTGCTATTGCTTCATAACCTTCTACATTATCTGTTAGAATAGTAGAAAAAACAACAGCATAATAGGGTGTTTTTAAATTATCTATTATCATTATACTCTTTAAATTGTAACATCAAAAATATATTTAAAAAATTAAAAAACAA
>JAHDHO010000105.1 GCA_020631275.1 Polaribacter sp.
TGTATAGCTAATAATAGAATCTAAAAGAATTACAACATCATGGCCACATTCTACCAAACGTTTTGCTTTTTCTAAAACGATATTTGCAACTTTTACATGCTTATCTGCAGGTTCATCAAAAGTAGAAGCAACCACTTCACCACGAACATTTCGTTTCATGTCTGTAACTTCTTCCGGACGCTCATCAATCAGTAAGACAATTTGATACACTTCTGGATGGTTTGCTGCAATTGCATTGGCAACATCCTTTAAAAGCATTGTTTTACCTGTTTTGGGTTGAGCTACAATCATACCACGTTGTCCTTTTCCTAATGGAGAGAATAAATCAATAATTCTTGTAGATAAAGAACTTCCTTTTTCTGCTAAATTGAATTTTTCTTGCGGAAATAATGGCGTTAAATGTTCAAATGAGACACGATCTCTAACAATATTTGGATTTAATCCATTTATTTTAGAAACTCTAATTAAAGGAAAATATTTTTCACCTTCTTTAGGTGGTCTTACATTACCTCTTACTGTATCACCCGTTTTTAAACCAAATAATTTAATTTGAGATTGGGATACATAAATATCATCAGGAGATGATAAATAGTTATAGTCAGAAGATCTTAAAAACCCGTAACCATCAGGCATCATTTCTAAAACCCCTTCGCTTTCAATAATTCCGTCGAATTCAAAATCCGGATCTCTATACCTATTGTTAGATTTGTTGCCGTTATTTCGGTTAGAGTTTTTATCTCTATTATTATTTTTTTGCTTATTATTAGGCTGATTATTATTTCTATTTTGTTGTGGTTTATTAGGTTGATTAACAGTTTTAGTTTCTGTCTTTTCTTCCTTTTTACTTACAACATTTTTCTTAGGAACAACCTTTTCTTTAGCTGTATCTTCTACCTTAACTTCTTTTTTAGCTACTGGCTTTTTTTGAGGTCTAGGAGTTGGTTTTGTTTTTTCTTTTGTTGCTTCTTCAGTGTTTTTTTCTTCTACTTTAGCAGAGATTTCCTCTGTATTAGTTTTTTCAGAAGCAACAACTTTTTTAGTTACACGTTTTCTCTTAGGTTTTTCTGTCTTTTCTATATTTTCCTTTTTAGGTGAAACTGCAGCCTTTGCTTTCGAAGGATTTGCTGCTTGTGTATCTAAAATTTGATATACTAAGTCTAATTTTTTTAATTGACTAGTTTTTGTTAAACCAATAGATTTGGCAACATTTTGTAATTCAGCAAGAGTTTTTGCTTTTAGTTCTGAGATTTCGAACATTCTAAAATTGTTAAGTTAAATTTTTTTGGATCTTAAATTTGTATTGATAAGATGTGAGTTTTTTTTGAATGGAGCTAAAAGTATAGTTCTACTTTTTAGCCTTGTTGTGCGGTTACTGTGTAACAAATATATGCTTTTTTTTTTAGTTTTAGGTTTTCTTTATTAAAAAAGAATGTATACTTTTGTTGCAATAGAAAGAACAAATGATACAAAGAATACAAAGTGTATATTTATTTTTGGCTTCAATAATCTCTGGAGTATTAATTTTTGTTTTTAATTTGTGGAAATCTATAAAAAAAGATATCTTCGCTATGGATTTATTAAATAGTGAATCTTTTCTTTTAAAGATTATTCCTATCTTATTTCTAGTATCGGCTATATTGTCTTTTGTAGCTATTTTTATATTTAAAAATAGAAAATTACAATTTGTAATTGGCCGTGTAACAATTTTGGTAAACCTTATTTTATTAGGATTATTGATTTATGTATCTCTAACATTACCTGGAGAAGCTTCTGTTTCAGAGAAAGGTATTGGGATGTTTATACCAGTCTTAGCTATTTTGCTTGTTGTTTTGGCAAATAAAGCTATTAAGAAGGATGAAGATCTTGTAAAATCTGTAGATAGATTACGATAAAACTAACATCTTATTTAGTGCTAAAAAAAACCGAGATTTATTCTCGGTTTTTTTATGACCTAATTTAAAATACGTATTTTTAAATAAATCATTCATTTTTTTAATTTTAAAAAGTTAACTTTCTAACCAATTTTATAGTTTTTTAAACATCTCTTTTGTAGTTGTTTAACTTGCATGTGTCCCTGAATTCAGGGATGTGTATCCCTGAATTCAGGGATAGTTAAAATTCACTGTTTTCAGGGATTGCGTACAAACTATTTCTAATTTAAATTTGTTGTATAAATAATGAGAGAAAAAATATACGTTCACGTAGCAGATGATCATAAGATTTTAATTGAAGGAATCATCGCTGTAATAAATACAGATAAAGATATCGAAATTCGAGATTATTCTTTAACTGGCCAAGAAGTAATAGATTGGTTTAGTAAAAAAGAGAATAAAGCCGATGTTTTAATATTAGATATTACAATGCCTGTTTTAGATGGTTTTGATGTTTTAAAATATTTTAACGAAAACAAAATAGACCAAAAGGTAATTGTACTTTCTAGTTATGACGATGTAAAAATAGTACAAGAAGTATTAAATCTAGGTGCAAGAGGTTATATCTCTAAAAATAATGCAGGAGAGCATATTGTTAAAGCAATTAAAGCAGTTGCAAACGACGAGCAGTATTTTAGCAATGATATACAAGAAGAGCTTTTAAAGTCTTTTTCTGGTCAGAAAGCAAGAAAAGGAGATATGCCAGAAGACTTTTTATTTGAGTCTTTAACAGAAAGAGAAATAAGTGTATTAAAATTAGTAACTAAAGAACTAAGTACGAGTGAAATTGCAGATAAAATGCATATTAGTCATCACACAGTAGAGTCATATAGAAAAAAATTATTAAAAAAATTAAATGTAAAAAATTCAGTAGGATTAGCAATGTATGCAGTTAAATATAATTTAGTTTAGCCTATAACTTTTAAGTTTAAACCGCCCCTAAAACCTAAACTTAATTTGCATTCCCCCAAAAAACATAAGCACTAATTTATAAGTGTACATTGTTATCCTCACAATATTACCTCACCCCCATATTACCCAACTTAACTTAAAACAAACCTCAAGAATTCCATTATTATGAAAATTACAAAATTAGCATCTTTATTATTTGTAGCAGTATTAACTTTATCATCTTGTTCTTCGAATGAGAACTTGTTACCAGAACAAGAAAATGTAAATGCACTTAAATCATATAAGATAAAAAGAGATGCTAGCGGAGCTTATTCTATTGATTTAGATGTTGATGAAAATGTAAAAACGACCTCTTTTAAAAATGATGAAACAAATAAAAATGAGTTTCATTTTTATGAATCTGATAACGCCACAAGTAGAAAACAATCTAAAGAGTTATTAATAGACGATCAAGAATTAAGTATAGGTTTTGTAGATAATAGGTCTAATAAAACATCTAATATTAGCATTATTGATGATAATATTGAAATGGCTAAAAAAAATCTAGAAGATACATTTTTATCAGAATATAGTATTACAAGTAATGAAGACGGAACTTACGATTTAGATTTTACGGTAAAAAATCAAACTACTGTAGATTTTGTTTACAATGAAGAAGTAAATATTTATGAAATTCATTTAGAAAAAGGTAAGTCTTCTGAACTAAATTTCTCAAGAAATTTCACTAAATTAGAGGGTGAGGTTCTAAGGATTGATTTTGTTAATCATTATTTAAGTGATTATGTTGGTAAAGGATATAAATCAAAATCTTCATATAGTAGAAAACCACAAACGGTAATTAGTTTTGATGGAGACCAATAGAGATTATAAATAAATGAAGATATGTAGAACCCTTAAAGTTGTTGTTCTTATACAATTAACTCTTGTAAATACAATATTTTCGTCAGATAAACTTAAAGTAGATGGAGGTAGTTATTATATGCTCTCATCTACTTTTCCATTAAATAAAAAAGATTCTATAATTTTAAAAAGATTACTTTATGCAAAAGAATTATTTAAAAAGAAATCTTATCCAGAAGCACTTTCTGAGGCGCAAATAGTATTAAAAAATAGTAGTAATAATAATGAGTTAAAATTATTGAGTTCATTTTTAATAGCTGAAATTTTTGATAAAACTAATAATTACGAAAAGGCTCTCAAACACTATAAAATTGTATATAATCTTAAAGTAAGAAATTTATTGGAAAAAGGTTTAAGTCAAAGTTATTCTGATTCTCAATATGCTAAAATTCTCTTTAGAATTGGTTCTTCTTTTCATAAATTAAATGTTCTAGATAGTGCTAAGATTTATTATAATAAATTAGAGAAACTTAATATACTCAATCCTGAGATTTTAAAATTACAGGCGATGTCCTTTAGTAATATTTCTGGAATTTATGAAGGAGATTCAATTTTTGATTTAGCAAAAAAATATGCTATTAAATCTATTCAAATTCATAAGGACATGAATAATAGAGTTGAGGAATCAGCTTCAACAATTAATCTGGGTAATATTTTCCTCTCAGAATCTAAATATTCTGAGGCAAAAGGTTTTTATTTTAAAGCCTTAAATTTAATAAAGAATGATAATGGACCAGTTGCGGTAAAGTATAAAGCTAATTTGTATTATAATTTGGCATGGGCTATGCGTAACCTAAAAGATTATAAGGCTTATGATTTTCAAGAGCTTTCTTATGAAATTCAAGATGACCTCAGAGATAAGGAGTTTAGAGGCACAATTGATGAAATTTATGCAAAATTCAATTTTGATAATAAAAAGGAGTTTTTATTAAAATCCGAAGAAAACAAAAGATTAAAAGATCAAAGAACTTTTTGGATTTTTGGAATTGGTAGTTTTATTGTAATGATTTCTTTAGTGTATTTTTTAAATCTTTATAAATTAAAACAGAAAAACTTAAGGCTTAAATTATCACAAACACAGTTGCTTCAAAATCAGAATATAGAAAAATTAAAATCAGAATCTCAAGCAAGAATACTAAACGCAACCATAGATGGTAAAGAAACAGAACGAAAAGAAATAGCAGAAACATTGCATGATAGTGTTAGTGCTTTGCTTTCTTCTGCAAACTTGCATTTAATGGCAGCAAAACCTTTGTTCAAAGGAGATATTCCAATAGAAATTGGGAAAACACAAAGCATTATTGCAGAGGCTTCTCAAAAAATTAGAGATTTATCGCATACTTTAGTTTCATCAGTATTATTAAAATTTGGTTTAAATTTTGCCATTAAAGACATCGCTACAAAATATTCTAATTCTGTACTGCAAATTGATACAGATATTTCTAGTTTAAGAAGATATCATCAAGATTTTGAAATTAAAATTTATAATATTATTCAAGAATTTGTAAATAATATTTTAAAACATAGTAAAGCCAGTTACACTTTAATTACACTTTACGAGAAGGATAAGAATCTATGTTTTCAAATTACAGACGATGGTGTTGGTTTCGATAAAAATAAGGCAATAAATAAAGACGGTTTGGGTTTAAATCAAATTGAAGCTAGAATTCGAATGATGAATGGTAAGTTTTTAATTGAATCTACTATTGGTGAAGGAACTACAATTTCTGTTGAATTACCGGTTATAGAAAAAAGTTAAATTATCCTCTAGAACCTAATTCTATTATTTCTAGATTTTTAATTTCACCACTATCTAAGCTAAATCTAAGCATTGTTCTAATTTTATGAAAACCGTGCTTACCAGCAGCACCAGGATTTAAATGTAGTAAATTAAGCTTTTTGTCAAACTGTACTTTTAAGATATGAGAATGCCCAGAAATAAAAATTTTTGGTGGGTTTTCTTGAATCTCTTCTTTAATTCTCTTATAATATTTATTAGGATACCCGCCAATATGAGTCATCCAAACTTTTACATTTTCTAATTCAAATTTATTATCTAAAGGAAATTCTGCTCTAGCATCTTTATCGTCAATATTGCCGTAAACAGCTCTTAAAGGTTTTAATTTTTTTATGGTATCGGTAACATTTAAATCGCCAATATCGCCAACATGCCAAACCTCATCTACTTGTTTTACGAACTTTAAAATTTGAGCATCTATAAAGCTGTGTGTATCCGATAAAAGCAGAATTTTCTTCATATAATTTAGTAAGAAAAGTTTAACTTCTCTTCGTTCATCAAAAATACTAATAACAAAATAAATTCCGTAATTTTACAGTCTACAAAAAACTATTTTCTTGAGATATTTTATAGAACTTGCTTACAACGGAAAGAATTATCATGGTTGGCAAATACAGCCAGATGTTATATCTGTACAAGAAAAAATAAATCATGCCATTAGCACTGTTTTACAATTGCAATTAGAGGTTGTTGGTGCAGGAAGAACAGATACAGGCGTTCATGCTTCGCAAATGTTTGCACATTTCGATTTAGAAAAAGAAATTGAAGGAGATATTGTACATAAATTAAACTCTATTTTACCAAACGATATTACAATTTACAAAGTTTTCTTAGTAGAAGATGAGCACCATGCTAGATTTAATGCAGAAAGTAGAAGTTACGAATATAAAATTTGGTTGGGTAGAAATCCTTTTTTGCTTGATTTTTCATGGCAAATACATTCGCAACAGTTAAATATTATTAAAATGAATGAGGCTGCGAGTTTGCTGTTAGAATATGAAGATTTTCAAACATTTTCTAAGGTTAAAACAGATGTATATACTTTTAATTGTAATGTAACAGAAGCTGTTTGGAAACAAGAAGGAGATTTGTTAGTTTTTCATATTTCTGCCAATAGATTTCTTAGAAATATGGTTAGAGCAATAGTTGGTACATTAGTAGATGTAGGTTTAGAAAAAATTACAGTCGATAATTTTAGAGAAATTATAGAGAGTAAAAATAGAGGTAGAGCCGGTTTATCGGTACCTGCAAAAGGGTTATTTTTAACTAAAATAAAATATTAAATTTTGGCAAATAAAACAGGAAATGCTTTTGATATGGATATCTTTCTAAGGCTAATGAGCTTTGCAAAAAGATATAAACGTAATTTTATTATAGCATCTACTTCTACAATTCTTTTAGCTGGTGTTGCCTTATTAACACCCATTATTTTAAAGAAAACTGTAGATGTTTATATTACCAATAAAGATACCGAAGGTTTAATAAATAGTATTTTGTTAATGCTGGGTGTTTTAATGATAGAAGTTGTTTTACGATTTACGTTTATCTATTATGCAAATTGGGTTGGGCAACATATAATTAGAGATATTCGAGCAAAGATTTTTAGACATATTTTACAATTTAGAATGTCTTATTTTGATAAAAATTCTGTAGGTAAACTAGTAACAAGAGTGGTATCTGATATAGAAACCATTGCAGCATTTTTTAGTAGCGGAGTTTTTACAATTGTAAGTGATGTTTTACAGATGTTTGCTGTAATTGTTGTTATGTTTATAATAAATTGGAAACTAGCATTTATAGCAATTGCAGTTTTACCAATATTGGTATACGCTACAAAAGTTTTTCAGAAAGCCATTAAGGCAACTTTTCAAGAAGTTAGAAACCAAGTTTCTAATTTAAACGGATTTGTGCAAGAGAGAGTAACAGGTATGAAAATTGTACAATTATTTAATAGAGAAAATATAGAATACAACAATTTTAAAGATATTAATAAAAAACATAAAGATGCTTATATAAAGACAATTTGGTATTTCTCTATTTTCTTTCCAATAGCAGAAATTTTATCATCTATTGGTATTGGTTTAATCGTTTGGTTTGGTAGTAAACAAGTAATTGATGGCGCAGTTCCTGGGCCTGGTACAGTAATGGCGTTTGTACAAATGGCACAAATGTTATTTAGACCTTTAAGGCAGATTGCAGATAAATTTAATCAATTACAAATGGGAATTGTTTCTGGTGAAAGGGTTTTTAAAATTATAGATACCGAAAGTACAATTTCAAAAAACGGAATTATAGAAGCAAAAAATTTAGAAGGTAACATCAATTTTGAAAATGTAAAGTTTAGTTATGTGGCTGGTGAAGAGGTGTTAAAAGGAATTGATTTACAGGTGAAAAGCGGGCAAACAATTGCTATTGTTGGTGCAACTGGTGCAGGAAAATCTACGATTATTAATTTGTTAAATCGTTTTTATGAGATTGATAGCGGTGTAATTAAAATTGATGATATCTCTATTGACGAATATAAATTACAAAGTTTAAGAGATCAAGTAGCAGTAGTTTTACAAGATGTTTTCTTGTTTTCTGATTCTATTTTAAATAATATAACCTTAAAAAATGAAACTATTTCTAAAGAAGAAGTAGAAAAAGCTGCAAAACAAATTGGTATTCATGATTTTATAATGACATTACCTGGTGGTTATAATTACAATGTTAAAGAAAGAGGTGCAATGCTTTCTTCTGGGCAAAGACAGTTAATTGCTTTTTTAAGAGCATATGTTAGTAAACCTAGTATTTTAATTTTAGACGAAGCCACATCTTCTGTAGATGCGCATGCAGAACAAATGATACAATATGCAACAGAAACTATTACAAAAGGTAGAACATCTATTGTAATTGCTCACAGACTAGCAACTATTAAACAAGCCGATAAAATAATTGTTATGGATAATGGTTTAATTGTAGAAGAAGGAACGCATAGTGAGTTGTTAGAAAAAGAAAATGGTTATTACAAAAACCTGTATGATAAACAATTTAGTCTAGATGTTGCCTCTTAATAATTTATTTAAATAGATTCATTTCTTTTTTAAATTGTTAAATTTGGTATTCAATCTAAAACAATATAAAATGAAAAAATTATTATCAATTGTATTTATTGGTGCTTTAATGTTTACTTCTTGTAAATCTAACACTAAAGATGTTAAAGAAATTAAAGAAACTGAAGTATTAGAAAACACAACAGAAGTTGTTAAAAAAGAAGTAGAAACAGATATCGTTGTAGAAAAGCCAATGGAATCTGGTTTAGTTGGTATTACAATTCCTTCTTTTTCTAATGATAAAATTGTAGAAAACTTAAAGGCATATACAGTTTATGCTAGAGATTATATTGCCGCAGATGGTAATGTTGCTAAAATTACTTCTATTGCTGCTAAAGGAAAAAAATTATTAGATGAAGGTAGAGAAATGGCTTCTAAGTTGCCAAAAGAAGAGCAAGAAATGTATGCAAAGGTAATGGCTCAAATTCAGTCTAAAATGGCACCAGCTAAATAATTAAATTTAGTTTCACCATTATAAATAAAAAAAGGTTCTCTAATTTAGAGAACCTTTTTTTATTTAAATATTTTACATAAGGTCTTTTCTAATCTTTTCGTTTAGGTCTGTATAATTAGCGTAAAGTTCAAAACCACCGTCTTTTATATAAGATATTTCTCCTGTTTCTTCAGAGACTAGTAGACAAACAGCATCTGTTTTCTCTGATACACCAATGGCAGCCCTATGTCTTAAACCAAATCTTGCCGGAATCTTTGTACTATCCGAAATTGGTAATACCACTCTTGTAGCTACAATATAATTATCTCTAATAATTAATGCCCCATCGTGTAAAGGGCTGTTCTTATAAAAGATACTTTGTAATAAAGCATCGTTTAAAAGCGCATTCATTTTATCGCCTGTATTAATTAAAAAATCTAAACTATTTGTTCTTTCTATAACAATTAAAGCACCA
>JAHDHO010000106.1:0-2683 GCA_020631275.1 Polaribacter sp.
AAAAACACGCAATAGAAATTGTATTGCAGAATTAAGAACAATGGTAGGCGTTTAAAAATGGATATACAAAAATACATAGAATCAGGAATTTTAGAACTGTATGTAGCAGGTTCTCTCTCTGAAAAAGAGAATGAGGAAGTGCACAATGCAGTTAAAAAAAGCCCAGAACTTTTGGCCGAAGTTATATCAATAGAAAATGCTATTGTAAAGTTAACTGCTGCTGCAAAAAAAGATTCAACTTATTTATTTACAGATATTTTAAAGGGTATAAATAGTAACGACACAAAAGTAATTAAGATTGCAGAACGTAAAACTAACTGGACACAGTTTACTGGTTGGGCTGCTGCAGTTCTTTTAGGTAGCACATTAATTTGGTCTATTTCTAAAAACAGCAAATTACAAGAACAAGTTGCATCAGAAAAAGTACAACTTGAAGAACAAATAGAGAAAGCTTCTAATAGTTTAGCAGAAGCAGAAAAACTAATTACAGTATTTAGAGATAAAGAAATTATATCAGTACCATTAGACGGACAAAAAGTTTCTCCGGATTCTTACGCTAAAGTATATTGGGATAAGAAAACTAAAAGTATTTATTTAGATGCTAAAGGATTACCAGAACCACCAAAAGGGAAAGTTTACCAGGTTTGGTCTTTAAAAATGAGTCCTTTAACACCTACAAGTTTAGGTACAATAGATACTTTTACAGCAGATGCTAATAAGATTTTTACTATTGAAAATGCAAATGAATCTGAAGCATTTGGTATTACTCTAGAAGATGAAGGTGGTAGCGAATCTCCAACATTAGAGCAATTATATGCTTTAGGTGCCGTGGTAGCTTCTGCACCATAAAAAATAAACTAAAAGTTTAGCTTATATTTGACCAAATCTTAGATGATTTGGTCATTTTTATATATGCTTGTTTTATTGGTAAGTTTTCTTTTTTCGATAAATTACTATCATCTTGTAAAATAGAAATAGCCGTGTTTCTAGCGGCAACCAAAATTTTAGAATCTTTAACTACATCTGCTATTTTTAGATTTAAAACACCACTTTGTTGTGTTCCCATAATATTGCCTGGTCCCCTCAATTTTAAATCTACTTCGGCAATTTTAAACCCATCGGTGGTATCTACCATTGTTTTTAGACGTGTTTTAGCTTCTTCAGATAATTTATAACTAGATAGTAAAATACAATAACTTTGATCTGCCCCTCTACCTACTCTTCCTCTTAATTGGTGTAATTGCGAAAGTCCGAATCTTTCGGAACTTTCGATAATCATAACACTTGCATTAGGCACATTTACACCAACCTCTATAACTGTTGTTGCTACCATAATTTGTGTTTCACCTTTAACAAAACGTTGCATTTCAAATTCCTTATCAGCAGGTTTCATCTTACCATGCACAATACTTATTTGGTATTTTGGTGATGGAAATTCTCTTGCAACACTTTCATAACCATCCATTAAATCTTTATAATCCATTACTTCGGATTCTTCTATTAAAGGATACACTAAATAAACCTGTCTGCCTTTATCTATTTCATCTTTCATAAATTTAAAAACAGACAACCTATTGCTATCAAATCTATGAACAGTTTTTACTTCTTTTCTTCCAGGAGGCAATTCATCGATTACAGATATATCTAAATCACCATAAACTGACATTGCCAAAGTTCTAGGAATTGGTGTCGCCGTCATCACTAAGATATGAGGTGGTAATGTGTTTTTTGCCCATAATTTAGCTCTTTGCTTTACTCCGAATCTGTGTTGCTCATCAATAATTGCAATTCCTAGGTTTTTAAAAACCACTTTATCTTCTAACAGAGCATGTGTACCAACCAAAATATGTAAAGTGCCATCTTCTAAATTTTGATGAATTTCTCTTCTTTTCTTTGTTTTTACAGAGCCTGTTAATATATCTACCTTTACATTTAAGCCTTCTAATAATTCTGATACAGCTGTAAAATGTTGATTTGCTAAAATTTCTGTTGGTGCCATTATGGTTGCTTGATAACCGTTATCGATGGCTAAAAGCATCGATAAAATGGCTACAATTGTTTTACCAGAACCAACATCACCTTGCAAAAGTCTATTCATATGTGCAGCAGAGGCAACATCTTTTCTAATTTCTTTTAAAACTCTTTTTTGTGCATTTGTTAAATCAAAAGGAAGTTTTTCTGAATAAAAATTATTAAAAATTGGTCCTACATTTTCAAATACAAAACCTTTAATTTTTGTTTTATTAATTAGCTTTTTTCTTACTAATTGTAATTGAATAAAAAATAGCTCTTCAAATTTTAACCTGCTTTGTGCTTTGGCTAAACTTTCTTGATTTTTAGGAAAATGAGCATTTAAAAGCGCCTCTCTTTTAGGCATTAACTTATATTCTTCTAAAATATCTTTAGATAAGCTTTCAGTTATTACTTCAAACGATTGCTGAATTAAATTTTGCACATAACCTCGAATCATTTTATTAGAAACACCAGAGTTAACTAATTTTTCTGTGGAATGATAAACAGGTTGCATTTTACTTTGCAACTTTTTTTTATAATCTTTAACCAATTCTAAATCTGGGTGTGGAATACTAAAATTACCGTTATAATGGTTTAATTTACCGTAAACCACGTATGGCTCGTTAATTTTTAAAGAATCTTTAATCCATTTTTGCCCTTTAAACCAAAC
>JAHDHO010000106.1:2783-9346 GCA_020631275.1 Polaribacter sp.
ATGGCTCGTTAATTTTTAAAGAATCTTTAATCCATTTTTGCCCTTTAAACCAAACCAATTCCATGGTACCAGTGGCGTCTTGAAATGTTGCTACTAACCTACTTCCTCTTTTTTGAGCTACAGATTTTACTCTTGTAATCTTACCAACAATTTGTACTTCTGCTGTACTTGGTTGTAAATCTTTAATTGCGTAAAATGCAGTTTTATCTATATATCTAAAAGGATAAAAATTAAGTAAATCATTACAAGTTTTAATACCCAATTCTGTATACAAAAGAGCTGCTCTTTGTACACTAACACCTTTGATATAAGTTATTGGATAATCTAAATTCAAAATTAATTTTTATAAATAACGAAAATACAGATTATCCTTTAAAACTGATATAGAATTTTTCGTATTATTTAATCTTCAGAATTTGCTATAGAATCGAATTCATTTTGGGCATTATTAAATGTAAAAACTTCTGCCTTATTAATCTTTAACACACCTTTTTCTAAAATATTAGTTGCTAATTTTAAGGTAAACGATTCTCCTTGTTTTATTTTAACTGTTCCAAAACTCCATAAACCAGTTTCTGGATTATAAATAGTATTGTTTGGAATAGAAGAAGAACTTTCATTATAAGTTAATCCTTCAGGTAAAAGATCTTTTACAACAACATTATTTGCAATCAAACCTCCGTTATTTGTAATCGTAATATTAAAAATTACCGTTCCGCCAAGTTTAACAACCGGATTCTCTACGGTTTTAATAATAGATAAATCTATAAAACAAGAAGTATTATCTATACTATTTCGAACTGCCGGAGATATATTTTGCGCAACCAACACTCCATTTAAAAGAGGTAAACCTAAATTAGCTTCTGCAGATGTTTCTGCAATTGTACCAAAATTATTATTTACCAAATCCTCAAAGACATAATTACCAGTAGCTTCTATTGCGTCTGGGCATCCATCTCCATCTGCATCTGTATCGTGCTGATCTATAATTCCGTCTAAGTCTAAATCAAATCTATCATCTACTCCATCAGAATTAGAATCTATAAAACCAGGAGTATCAGAATCTTTGTAATCTAAAATAGTGTCTCCGTCTGAATCTAAAATAGGATTTATACCACCATTTTCTTCAACATCAATAATACCATCATTATCATCATCTAAATCACTAACATCAAGAACTGTATCTTTATCTGTATCTAAACAAAACTCAAAACCAGCCCCTGTAGCGCCTCGCGTGTCTACAAAAGCACCATAAATATCTAAATCGTTATTATCTGTTAAATCTAAATTTGTATTTACATCTACTAATTTTGAAACAGTAATTTGAATTCCGTAATATTTCTGTGTAGTTTCAAAACCTAAATTATAAATTCCGTTAGGTGTACCTCCTAAGAGATTTATTAAAACTGTTAGATCGATTAAATCTGAGCCAGAAGCGGATTCAAGAACATTACCATTTTGGTCTAAAGTTTCTATAGTTATACTATCAAACAAAGAAACTTCTACAATTGAAGAGTTTGATTTTACTACAAAACCCGCAGTAGAATTTGCTGGATAAGCATTGGTAGCGTCTCTAACTGCCAAACTACCAGTTGCAGCAACACCTGCTGTAATATTTATTGATGCAAAATCTGTATTTGACGTAGACAATACCGCATCTGTATTAGAAACATTACACCCAACACAAACTAAACCAGAAACGCCAGATTTTGCGTAATCTACATAGGTAGAAAATTCTGGTGAATTTAAGTAATACGTTTGGCTACAGGCTAATTCTTTAGTACACAACTTTTTTATTGTAGAATTATAAATTCTAAAAACACCTAGATTTACACCTACGGTTGTGTTAAACTCTAACCTAACTTCATCAAAAGTATTAGAAGTAACCATACCAATTGTTTGCTTATTCAAACCCACTAAAAGTGGTGCACTTAAAAGTATACTTGCACCACTAACACTATCACCAGTTGCAACCCCATTTAAGTACGTAGTTAATGAAATATTATTTAAAAGGTTTATATCTAATAAAGTGGCAGTTTCAATTTCGAAACCAACAAACTGAGGTTCTGAATATTCTTGTAAAACATCATAAACCCCAATTTCTAAACTAGAAATTACACCAACACTTAAATCTATTTCTGCGTAATCTGTAGTGTCTGAATTTATAATATTGTTGATATTATCTACTGTTCCGCCAGCAGCCACTAAACCATTGCTATTTACAGTAGAGATTTCTACCGGATGATTAGAATTAACCCAAGAAACTTGCTCATTACAATCAAATGTGTTGCTAACACAATATTTTTTTACAACAGGGTAGTTTACTTGAATTTCACCTAAATTTACACCAATTGGTTGTGATACCGTTATTCTAATTTCGTCGTAAGGCTTGGTAGTAACAAAACCTACATTTTGAGTATCTAAACTTAATAATGGTACGTTTACTAAAGCATTGTAATTAGAATTATCTTCTTGAAAAACATCATTTAAATAAGTTGATATTGTGATATTACCTATTACATCTGCAGTTAACAAATTAGCCGAAGTTATATTAAAACCTGCATAGGTATTTGCTGTAAAAGGAGTTACAACACCTGTTGAAAAATCTGCTTGCTTTTGTATTGATAAATATGATGTAGCTAAAACACCAACACCAACCAAACCTGCATTTAAAGTTGCGTGATTTGTTAAGTCTGAATCGATTAAAAATTCTGGGTTTTGTATAACATCACCTAATAAAGAAACATTAACACCTGTTACTCCTGCATCTGCAACTTCTACAGGAAAATCTGGATTCGTAATTGTATTTACATCATTACAAGTTAAAGAGGTTGCATTTTCTTGATAGAGTTTTATAAACGGGTAGAATACATCTAAACTACCTGTTTTAAGTAAATCTCCTCCGAATACAATTTCTATTGTTCTAAAATTACCCGTAGTTACAAAACCTACGTTAGTGGCACTGCTAAAATCTAAAGCCGATATTAAACTGCCATCTAAATTAAAAGTATCTACAATATTCCCATTTTCATCTCTTGTTCTAATAGCTGTATCGTTGCCTAATAAACTTAATAGTGATGCATTTCTAATTCTAAAACCAGCATATGAACCAGCAGGAATATCTTCTGTAGGGTATGTAATTGATAAAACCTCAGCATCGCCACCTAATAAAATTGATGCTCTAGAAAAATTATCAGTATCACTATCAATTACGTTTGCTCCATTTCCTGTCCAGTCATCTACACAACTTCCAATGATAGGGCAAAATTGAGTACCTGTAACAGTTAATGATGTAAAATTTGCAGCATCATTTATTAAAGGTACAATTGTATTTTTAGGCAGTAAACTAATATCATTAACTGCAGTGTTTATTTTATTTGTAGAAGTCGCATTTTCATTTAATACATTAGAGCTTTCTGTAAAAGAAAAAACGAATGTAGCGTTTGTAATTAAAAAAAATGCGAGTAAAAATTTAACAATCTCTCTTATCATAACGAGAATTTTTAAAAATTATTCGGTAAGATTTTAATTAACAGGGAAAACATTTTATAGCGCTTTATGCACTAAACAAAATGATTGTATAAGAGTCTTTATAAAAAACAATTAAAAAAGTTGGTAGTTTTCTATTGAAATAGAAATGGTTAATTAATCAGAAAAATCTAAATAAAGTTAGGTGTTAGATTCTTCTAATACATTAGAGAACCCTTTTGAAAATTTTATTTTTCGTTTCCGGATTTAAAATTGAAGAATTCAACAAACTATTACTACAATTTGTTAAAATGTTACATGCTATGCTTTTCATCTATATGGAGGATTAAGAATTAAACAAAATTTGCTATTTGTAAAAATGACAGTTCACTTCTAAAAAACTTTAGTTTTTCGTTTTCATTTTTTTGAAATTAAAAACATAATAAACTGTATATAAATATAATGCAAATTAATAAATAAACCAAATCTTATTTATTAAGCCTATTTTAATTTAAAATAATATTAATGTTAACATTAGAATCTAGTAATAGATATTTGTAACTTTGTTGCCTTGTACAAAATTATAAAATGAGACTACATAGAAATTTAACTTTTGCTGTAATAGACAGTATTAGAGACATATTTAACGAAGGTGTTTATGCAGACAAAGCTGTAGAAAAAGCCTTAAAAAGAGATAAACGTTGGGGCGCAAGAGACCGTAAATTTGTTGCAGAAACAATTTACGACATTGTAAGATGGAATAGACTTTATGCCGAAATTGCAGAAGTTAAAGTACCTTATGATAGAGATAATATTTGGAGACTTTTTTCTGTTTGGTGTATTTTAAGAGGAATTGCTTTACCTGACTGGAACCAAATTGGAGATGTGCCAGAAAGAAGAATTAAAGGTCGTTTTGCAGAACTTTCTAAAACAAGAAAATTTAGAGAATCTATACCAGATTGGATGGATGAATTATGCGAAAAAGAATTAGGAAATGAAATTTGGACCAAAGAAATTGCCGCACTAAACCAACAAGCAAAAGTTATTTTAAGAACTAATACTTTAAACATTTCTAAAGAATTACTTCAAAAAAAATTACGCGCAGAAAACGTAATTACAGAATTTGTACCAAATCATCCAGATGCGTTGGTGTTACCAGAAAGAGCAAATGTATTTAAAACGGAAGCTTTTCATAATGGTTTTTTTGAAGTTCAAGATGCTTCTTCTCAATTAGTAGCCGCTTATTTAGATGTAAAACCTGGTATGAAAGTAGTAGATACTTGTGCTGGTGCTGGTGGTAAAACATTGCACTTATCTGCCTTAATGGAAAATAAAGGACAAGTTATTGCTATGGATATTTACGAAAGTAAATTGCGTAAACTAAAAGTAAGAGCAAAAAGAAATAAAGCACATAATATAGATTTAAGAGTTATCGACTCTACAAAGCCTATAAAAAAATTACATGGTAAAGCAGACAGAGTTTTAATTGATGCCCCATGTTCTGGACTAGGTGTTATCAGAAGAAACCCAGACTCTAAATGGAAATTGCAACCAGAATTTATAGATAATATTAAAAAAGTGCAACAAGACGTTTTACAACAATACTCTAAAATGGTTAAACCAGGCGGAAAAATGGTGTACGCCACTTGTTCAATTCTTCCTTCAGAAAATCAAGATCAAGTTAATAATTTCTTAACATCAGAAGCAGGAAAAGACTTTACTTTTGTAAAAGATAAAAAAGTATTAGCTCATATTTCTGGTTTCGACGGATTTTATATGGCGCTTTTAGAAAAAAAACAAGCTTAATATATTGCTAGTATTAAGTTTTTATTGCAGAAAAAGAAATATCTATTTTTTAATTTTTAATAAATACATATGATGAAAAAATTACTTTTTAGTATTCTTACTTTAACCTCTTTAATTTCTTTCTGTCAAGAAGCTTATTATAGTGATGTTAATTTACAATTATCTGGTACAGATTTAAAAGATGCTTTAGCTACAAAAATTATTAGTACACATACTAACTTGTTAACTTACACTCCTGGTGTTTGGGAAGCTTCTAAAGTTACAGACAAAGATGTAGATGCATCTAAAGTTGTTTTAATTTATGGTTGGGAAAATGGAACTGACCAAGATATTACAAATGATAGAACTAGAGATAACTCTTTACAAGATAGAGGAAATGGCGAGAACTTTGTTTGGAACAGAGAACATGTTTTTTCTAAATCTCTTGCAAACCCAAGTTTAGTAACAAATAATCCTGGACCTGGTACAGATGCTCACAACTTAAGACCAGCTGATAAAAACAGAAATTCAGAAAGAAATAATTATAAATTTGCTTTAGGTACTGGTAACTCTTCTCGTTCTAGTGTGACTTATAATGGTCCAGAAGGAGCAAATACAAGAGGTTGGTATCCTGGTGATGAGTGGAAAGGTGATGTTGCAAGAATTATTATGTATATGTATCTTCGTTACGGAGATCAATGTTTACCTACAGCTGTAGGTGTTGGTAGCAATCAATTTACACCAGATGACATGATTGATTTATTCTTACAATGGAATGTAGAAGATCCGGTTTCTGATTTTGAAAAAGCTCGTAACACATTTCATGAAAATACTTCTAATACTTATGCACAAGGTAATAGAAATCCGTTTATAGACAATCCATATTTAGCTACTAGAATTTGGGGTGGAGATGCTGCTCAAGACACTTGGGGAATTTATACAAGTAGTGATACACAGGCACCTACAAAACCTACAAATGTAATTTTAAGTAACATAACTTTAACGTCTATCGATTTAAACTGGACAGCCTCTACAGATGATGTTGGTGTTACTGGTTACGATGTTTATGTAAATGATGTTTTAACAAAACAAACAACTACTACAAACGCGTCTATTACAGATTTAGAAGCAGGTACGTCTTATAGCTTTAAAATTGTTGCTAAAGATCAAATTAACAGATCAGAAGCAAGTGATATAGTAACAGGACAAACATTATCAGACACAACAGCTCCTTCAGTACCTGCAAATGTTACAATTACAAATGTTACAGACAGTTCTTTTAAGGTAAATTGGTCTGCATCTACAGATAA
>JAHDHO010000107.1 GCA_020631275.1 Polaribacter sp.
TGTATTTTATTACGTGTAGCATTTTCGATAAAATTCATTAAAAATTTATCTACTCTTAAAGGCACTTGCCCTTCACTAGCTGTAAATCGATGATGCTCGTACAACTCTTCTTTTTCTATATCTTGATTCTGATTTTCTTGCAAACCGATTTTATTTATTTCTAATTAATTACCATTACCGTCACCTAACACCAAATCTACAATAGAGTTTAGCGGTAACTTATCGCCTTCATTTAAAACTTTGCCTTTATAACGCAAACCTCTTACAACATCTTTACCAATATCGTTTACATACGTGTAATTTGTACCAACTATTAAACCCATTGCTCTTAATTGAGAAGATGCTTGTCTTTTGGTTCTTCCGTTTAAATTCTGAATGGTAACATCTCTGTATTTAGACGGATTTAATGTTAAATATATTTTACGCTTTTCTTTAACAAATTCGCCTGCTAAAGGAGATTGTTCTATCACAGATTTTTTTGGATAATCTGGATTAAAACTAGCACTATCTATAATTTTATAAGCTAAATCTAATTCTTTTAATTTTCTTTCTACTTCTTCTAAAGATAGTTTTTGTAAATCTGGCACTTGTATTTTCTGATTATGATTTGTTGTTACACCCAACCAAAATTTTAAGGCAAATACAAATACTAATAAACCAACTACAACAATTGCTATTTGTGTAAAAAAAGTTTTACTTTTTAAAAATTGAACTAAACTCATAATCATTTTTTTAATCACGCAAAGATATAAAAAGTAAACGTTGCTGTTTCTATTTATATTTTGATAAATTTGTTTTATTATTTTTTATAAAATGAAGAAAAACATTGCCATAGTAATGGGTGGTTACTCATCTGAAGTTAACATTTCTATAAAAAGCGGAAATGTAGTGTACAAGCACTTAAACAAAGAGAAATACAACTCTTTTAGAGTGCTAATTTTAAAAGAAAAATGGGTTGTATTAGACAACAATAATACCGAATACAATATCGATAAAAATGATTTTTCTTTTATATTAGACCATAAAAAAATAATATTTGATTGTGTTTTTAACGCAATTCACGGCGCTCCCGGAGAAAACGGACAATTATTAGCGTATTTTAATCTTATCAATTTAAAGCATACCTCTGCCCCATTTTATCAAATGGCGCTAACTTTTAACAAAAGAGACACCTTAAGTGCTGTAAAAGCATATGATATAAAAACAGCTACTTCTATTTATTTAAATAAAGGTGATGTTATCAATTTAGATTTAATTGTAGAAAAAGTAGGCTTGCCATGTTTTATAAAACCAAACAATGCAGGTTCTAGTTACGGAATTTCGAAAGCTCATAAAAAGGAAGATATTTTACCAGCAATAGAAATCGCATATAAAGAAGATTCAGAAATATTAATAGAATCGTTTTTAAATGGTACAGAAGTTTCTGTAGGTGTTATTGATTATAAAGGAAAAACAAAAGTTTTACCAATTACAGAAATTGTTTCTGAAAATGATTTCTTTGATTATGAGGCTAAATATGAAGGGAAATCACAAGAAATTACACCCGCAAGAATTAGTAAAACACAAAAAGAAAAAGTAGAAAAAACAGCCAAAAAAGTTTATGAAATCTTAAATATGTCTGGTTTTTCTAGATCGGAGTATATTTTTGTGAACGATGAGCCTTACTTTTTAGAAATGAATACAGTACCTGGTTTAACAGAAGAAAGTATTCTGCCACAACAAGCACAAGCAGCAGGTATTTCTTTAGCAGAATTATTTGACAACGCAATAACTGCTACCCTAAACAATTAAAAAATGCAATAGTTATACTATTGCTAGCAAAAAACACAAATATGAAAAGAGCAATTTTTCCGGGATCTTTCGACCCAATTACACTAGGTCATTTCGATATTATAGAAAGAGGTGTTACCCTTTTTGATGAATTGATTATTGCCATTGGTGTAAATGCCGATAAAAAATATATGTTTTCATTAGAAGAGCGTAAAAACTTTATTGAAGAGTGTTTTAAAGACAATCCTAAAATAAAAGTGGTTACTTATAAAGGGTTAACTGTAGATTTTTGCGAGCAAAATGATGTTGATTTTATTTTAAGAGGTTTAAGAAATCCTGCAGATTTCGAATTCGAAAAAGCCATTGCACATACCAATAGAGATTTAGCTGCTATAGAAACAGTCTTTTTATTAACTGCGGCAAGTACTTCTTATATTTCTTCTTCTATTGTAAGAGATGTGATTAGAAATAATGGAGATTATACCAAATTAGTTCCGAAACCTGTAAGAGTTAAAAAATAAATTACCATGAAAAAACTACTACTACTTACCCTAACTGTTCTTGTACTTTCTTGCAGTAAGAATACAAAAGATTCTATCGATTTTACAACTCAATTCGAAAAATCAGCAGGAAAAGAAACTCCAGAATACAAAGATGTAATTTCTTATTATGAAAATTTAGCAGATGCTTATTCAGAAATTTCTGTATTTACCTTCGGACAAACAGATGCTGGTGAACCCTTACATTTAGTTACTTACAATAGAGAAGGTATTTATAATGTTGATGAAATTACCAATTCTTCTAAAAACAGAATTCTGATAAACAATGGTATTCATCCAGGAGAATCAGACGGAATTGATGCATCGATGATGCTTCTAAGAGACATCGTTCAAAATGATTCTTTGCAAAAAAAATACGAAAACTCAATAATCGCTGTAATACCGGTTTATAATGTTGGTGGTTCTTTAAATAGAAATTCGCACACAAGAACCAATCAAAATGGTCCTGTAGCCTATGGTTTTAGGGGCAATGCTAGAAACTTCGATTTAAATAGAGACTTTATAAAACAAGACACTAAAAATGCGGCGGCTTTTGCAGAAATTTTTCATACTGTAAATCCTGATGTTTTTATAGACAATCACGTTAGCAACGGTGCAGATTATCAATATGCAATAACACACTTATTTACACAGCACAATAAATTAGGCGGAAAACTGGGTCGCTTTTTAGAAGCTACCATGAGACCAGAAATAGAACAATCCTTAGAAGAAAAAAACATTATTATTACGCCATATGTAAATGTTTGGGGTAATACGCCAGAAGCAGGTTTTTCTCAATTTTTCGATTCTCCAAGATATTCTACAGGCTATACAACTTTATTTCATACGCTAGGTTTAATGGTAGAAACACACATGCTAAAGCCTTATAAAATAAGAGTAGAACAAACCTATGAATTAATGCTTTCTGCTTTCGATTTTACTGAGAAAAATTCAGTAAAAATTAAAGAATTAAGAGCAAATGCTTTAGAAGGAATTCTTGCTAAAAAAACATATCCTATTGCATTTGGTGTAGATGTTAACAATCCTACAACATTAAATTTTAAAGGGTACGAAGCAAGCTATATAGATAGTAAAGTTACAACAGGTAAAAGGTTGTTTTATGACACAACCAAACCTTTCGAAAAAGAAACAAAATACTATAACAACTTTAACATCAAAAAAGAAATCAATATACCAAATGCCTACATTTTAAAACAAGGTTGGCATAAAGTTGTAGATCGATTAGAAAATAATGCAATAGAGTTTTCTCGTTTTAAAAACGATACAACAATTACTGTAGAGGTTTCTCATATTAAAGATTTTAAAAGTAGAAACGCTCCATACGAAGGACATTATTTACATTATGGTACAGAAACTATAAAAACCGTAAAAGAAGTAAAATTTAGTGCTGGCGATATATTTATTCCTACAAACCAAAACGGCCTTCGATATATTATAGAAACTTTAGAAGCAGAAGCAACAGATTCGTTTTTTAATTGGAACTTTTTTGATACAATTCTTCAACAAAAAGAAGGGTATTCTGCTTATGTTTTTGAGGATATTGCAGAAAAATATCTTGCAGAAAATTCTAAATTAAAACAAGAACTAGAAGAAAAAATGAATACTGATGAAACATTTGCAAAAGACCCAAGAGCTCAGTTAAACTTTATTCATAAAAACTCACCACATTACGAACCAGCGCATTTACTATTACCTGTTTTTAAGCTTTATTAAACTATGAAAAATTTGTATGTATTCTTCTGTTTTTTTGCTATTGTTGGTTGCAAAACTTCTAAATTAAAAAATAATAAGAATTTAGATTTCTATGTTGGTACTTTTACCGATAAGGAAAGCAAAGGTATTTATAAATACAGTTTAACCAATACCGGTAAATTAATAAGCTTGGGCTTGGTAGCAGCAGTTAAAAACCCTAATTTTATTACAAAATCGAAAGACAATAAAACATTGTTTGCTGTTGGCGAAACCACAAAAGAAGGTAAAGGTGTTATTAGATCTTACAACATTAAAGAAAGCTCTTTAGAATTTATAAATAGTGCAGAAACTGGCGGAGCAGTTCCTTGTTACGTAACAGCCAATCATCAAAACTATATTTTAACAGCCAATTATGTGGGTGGCAATGTTGGTTTGTTAAGTTTTAAAGATTCTGGCCAGTTAAATCCGCTACACTATGTGCAACAACACACCGGTAAAGGATCTACAAATAGACAGAAAAAACCACATGCACATTCTGTTTGGTTTCATCCAACTAAAAACGAAGTTATTTCTGCAAACCTTGGCACAAATGAGTTGTGGTTTTCTAAAATAGATAAAGCACAAAATAAACTTATGTACACCCATCAGAAAAAATTAAAAATGGCTGTAGGTGCAGGACCTAGACATTTAGTGTTTCATCCCAACAATAAATGGTTTTATGTTTTAAACGAATTAAATAATACTGTTTCTCTTATCAAAGAAAAAAACAATGTGTATTATGTAGATTTCTCTATAAGTACTTTGCCAAAAGATTTTAAAGCCTTTAGCAAAGCTGCAGATATTCATATTTCTAAAGATGGTAAATTTTTATATGCCTCTAATCGCGGGCACGAATCTATTGTTATTTATAACGTAAATTCTAAAAACGGAAAATTAAATGTTATAGATTATCAAAATGTTTTAGGAGAACATCCAAGAAACTTTTCTTTATCTCCAGACAACAAGTACTTATTAGTTGCCAATCAAGACACTAATACCATCATTTCTTTTAAGCGAAATACAGCCAATGGCAAATTAACTTTTACAGATAAAATTACTGCACCAACCCCTGTTTGCATTTTATTTTAAAATATAGTTTGGTTTATGTAACTTGTAGACTTAAAACTTCTATAAGTGAATATCAATATATCTATAAACGGAAAACCGCATACTATAAACACGCAAGAAGATACGCCACTTCTTTGGGTAATTAGAGACATTGTTGGCTTAACAGGTACTAAGTTTGGTTGCGGTGTTAGCCAATGCGGTGCTTGTTCTGTACTATTAGATGGTAAATTAACCAAATCTTGCAGTGTACCGGTTTCTTACGCTCTAGACAAACAAGTGTTTACAATCGAAGGGAGTTCTAAAAATCTAGAAATCTTAAGACAAACTTGGTCAGAAAATAATGTACCGCAATGTGGCTATTGCCAATCAGGGCAATTAATTGCAGCTACTGCTCTACTCGATACTATTACAAACCCTACAGACCAAGATATAGACAAAGCCATGAGCGGTAATATTTGTAGATGTGGCACTTATACTCGAATTAAAAAAGCGATACACCAAGCAGTAGCTCTTAAAAACAAAGCAGATGAGTAACATACAAAAAATAGATAGAAGAAATTTTGTAAAACTATTTGGTTTGGCCTCTGGCGGAATAATTTTAGGATGCACAGCTACTACAGTAGAAAAAAAATTTAAACCAGCTATCGATTCAGATTTTTTTGAGCCGAATTTATTTGTACAAATTGATACATCTGGTACTGTTACTTTAATTGCTTCTAGATCTGAAATGGGACAAGGAATAAGAACTTCTTTAGCATCTGCAATTGCTGATGAGTTGGAAGCAGATTGGCAATACGTAAAAGTAAAACAAGCCACAGGACATGAAAAATACGGAAACCAGAACACTGATGGTTCTAGAAGTGTAAGAACAAGATTAGAACCTATGCGTAAAATGGGTGCCGCAGCAAAAATGATGCTAATATCTGCCGCAGCCCAAAAATGGAAAATCGCTGAAAAAGATTGTAAAGCAGAAAATCATTTTATTGTAAATACCTTAAATAATGACAAGTTATTTTATGGTGATTTGGTGGCATTGGCCTCAGAACTTGAAGTACCTAATCAGACAAAAATTGAATTAAAAAAAGTAGCCGATTTTAAATATATTGGTAAAACCTTAAAAAGCGTAGATTTAAAAGAATTTACCACCGGAACCGCTACTTATGGTATCGATATACGAATACCCAATATGCAATTTGCAGCCGTTGCCAGATGTCCGGTAGCTTTTGGTTCTGTAAAAAGTTTCAAAAAAAATAAGGCAGCACAAGTTTCGGGTGTTTCACAGATTATAGAATTACAAAGACTTACTCCACCTATTGGTAAGTTTTTTGGTATGTTAGGTGGTGTTGCGGTAGTTGCCAATACTACTTGGGCGGCTTTTCAAGGAAAATTAGCTTTAGATATCGATTGGAATCTAGGAGAAAATGTTTCTTTTGATACAGAAAAATTTAAACAAACACTTACAGAACGTGTGCGCAAAAGAGGTAAATTGGTACCTGGTGGCAACGGAAACGTAAATAGTGCATTTAAACAAGCCAACCAAATCGTAGAAGCTACTTATCATGTGCCTTTTTTAGCACATGCACCTATGGAGGTACCCAATGCCACCGCATGGTTTCAAAAAGATAAAATTGAAGTTTGGGCACCTGTGCAAGACCCACAAACTGCTAGAAGTGAATTAGCTCACTTTTTTGAAATTCCGATTGAAAACATCACCATTCATGTTACTTTTTTAGGTGGCGGTTTTGGGAGAAAATCAAAATCTGACTTTGTAGTGGAAGCCGTTGCTATTTCAAAAAAAATAAATGCACCTGTACAAGTTGTATGGACTCGTGAAGACGACATACAACACAGTTTTTATCATGCAACAAGTGCACAATATTTAAAAGGAAGTTTAGACAAACAAGGCAATGTAACCGGCTGGTTGCAAAGAGTTGGGTTTCCTTCTATTGTTTCTTCTTTCAAACCTTTGTCTGATTATGCCTCTGGTTTCGAACTTGGTCAAGGTTTTACCAAACCCATATATCAACTACCAAATTTTAGATTAGAAAATGTAAAAGCCGAAGCAAATCTTAGAATTGGTTGGTTGCGTTCTGTAGTGCACATACATAGTGGCTTTGGTAACAACTCTTTTGTAGACGAATTGGCTTATGCTGCAAAAAAAGATCCGGTACAGTTTCATTTAGATTTATTAAAAAAAGAAACGAATAATGTAAAATTAGCGCCATTGCAATATAATAGCAACAGAATGATGGACGTATTAAATCAAACTGCTAAAATGGCCAATTGGGGTAAAAAACTTCCTAAAAACCACGGATTGGGTGTTGCCATACATTATAGTTTTTACAGTTATGTTGCCACAATTGTAGAGGTTTCTGTTATTGATAAAAAAGTAAAATTAGAAAACGTATTTACCACAATAGATTGTGGTTTGGCTTTAAATAAAGACAATATCAAAAATCAATTAGAAGGTGCAACTATGTTTGGCATGTCTTTAGCTATGCATGGTAAAATTTCTACTAAAGATGGTGCTGTAGAACAACACAATTTTTTCGATTACCAAATGGCGCGTATGCAAGATGCCCCCAATATAAACATTCATATTATGGACAAAATGCACGAACCACCAACAGGAGTTGGCGAACCTGGTGTACCTGTAATGGCACCTGCTATTTGCAACGCTATTTTTAATGCTACTGGGCAACGTGTAAGAAGTTTGCCTTTAACAGATGTAGGCTTTTTATAAACAATTATAATGTTTTTAAAAGTAGTTTCTTTTTAAAATCTTTAAATTTCCATGAAAAAAAACCATCTTAAAAAGGACTTTTTAAGTTTTAAAAACGTATATTGTAAAATGTGCATACACACCTATAAAACAAGGACATACAAGCAACTCTTGTAAAAAACTACAATTTCCTAAAATTTATTCTAGTATAATTTCAAAAATATTCTAGTATATTTTCAAATATATTCTACAACTTTTACAAACAAGCTCCTGTGCGATGTAACAATTGCTCAGTAGCTATGTTGTATTAGCTACTGAGCTGTGTAGTGATTGGTGCCTGATTAGTTCTATTACTCCTTTATTTTTTCATAAATTCGTTCGAATAATTCTATCTTATATATGTTAACAATGAAGAAAACACTGCAAGTTACTTGTGCAATCATTTTATTTGACGAAAAAGTTTTAGCAGTTCAAAGAAGTAAAACAATGAACTCCTCTTTAAAGCAGGAAATTTATGTTGAATCAATTTAATACAGAAAAATTTAATAAGCGATAGGTTTTCCATATTTTTGGACTATTTTTGTCCTAAAACAAGATATTAAATATGACAGTAACTTTTGGAGAGTATATAAAAAAACGAAGAACGGAACTTGGATTTACGCTAAAAAAAGTAGCTTCACATTTAGATATAGATACTTCAACATTAGGTAAAATAGAGCGTGAAGAAAGAAATATATCAGAAAACCTTCTTAGTCCTCTTGCCGAAATATTAGAAACTGAGCAGAGGAGTATACTAAATTACTACTATTCCTCCAAAGTAACACAAGAAATTAAAAACTACTCTCATTATAAAGATGTCTTAAACATTGTAGAAGAACAATTAGAACTCCATTTTACTGAAACAAATCACGAGGAAAATTGGACAGAGAAAGAATTCTCTAATCCAAAAGCTAAAATTAGAGTAGCTACAATGTTTTCAGGAATCGGGGCAATCGAATATTCCTTTAAAAGATTAAAATTAGATTCTGAAATTATTTTCGCTAGTGACATTGATAAATACGCTAAAAAAAGTTATTTTGCTAATTATAAAATAGAGGAAGAGAATTGGTATGATGATGTTAAAAAAATAAAAGGAAAAAAATATAAAGGAAAAGTAGACTTGTTAGTTGGAGGAAGTCCATGTCAATCATTTTCAATGGTTGGAAAACGTAAAGGTTTTAAAGATACTAGAGGAACTCTTTTTTATGAATTTGCAAGAGTTGTAAAAGAAAGTCAACCTAAGATTTTTATTTTTGAAAATGTTAAAGGTCTAATTAATCACGATAGTGGCAATACATTTGAAACAATAAAAGCTACTTTTGATGAATTAGGTTATAAATATTATTACCAAGTTTTAAATTCAAAAAACTATGGAGTACCACAGCACAGAGAGAGAATATTTGTCATTGGTTTCAAAGACAAAAAAATAAAATTTGATT
>JAHDHO010000108.1 GCA_020631275.1 Polaribacter sp.
TTTTTCATTGGGTTTAATTTTAGTTGATACATCTATTTTTAGTTTCTTGGTCTTCTATTTCTTTCTGGTTTTGGTGCATTTTCTAATTCTTCTTTAGAAATGAAACCATCATTATTAGTGTCTATTTTAGAGAAATCTTTCGCTAAGGGTCCTTTTGTTTCGTTTTTAGATAATTTCCCATCATTATTTACATCCATTTCTGAAAAGATTGCAGAGATACTTTTTCTTTCTCCTCGTCTTATTCCTTTAGAAGTTTCTTCTGAAGATTTGCAAGAAATAATTATACTTGATACAGCTATTAATGCTCCTAAAATAATTTTGTAACGTTTCATAAATAATTTAATTTTTAAAATTGTTTTTAGTCTATAAGAGTTTAGATGCAAGCTTTAAAAAAAACTTGTTTCATAAAATTTTCTTTAACTTTACTTTAACAAAAAACCTTATTTCTAACAAGAAATAAGGTTTTTTGCTAATGAGTTTTAAATATTAAAATTATCTTGGCGGATGAACTTTTCGATCTCTTGGTGGAGGCATTCTCCTATCATTTGGCTGTCTTCTTTCTCCTCCTTTTAATGCTTGTTTAATAATTTCATCGAACATATCAACTTGATTTTCTTTGCATAATTTTCTAACAGCAGAGAAAAAACGATGTATTTCTGCTTCCTTTTTAGCTTCTAAAGTCCCTATTTTTGTAATATTATTTTCTGGATTTATATTTTTATCAGAATAAGAACTAAATAGCACCTCTTTTTCTTGCCTTATTTCTTTATCTATTTCTTGCATAAAACTTCTATGGATTTTATCTAAACTTCTAAATTGTTCTTTCTGATTATCAGAAAACTGTAATTGTTCCGTTAAAAAAGATCTGTTTGGATTTGGTCTTCTGTTTTCATGCGGTTTTTTAATCAATAGATAGATTAAAACTCCATTCATAATTAATAAAAGACCTAAAAGAATTGGTAATAATTTTGTTTTCATTTCTTTTAATTTAATAGTGAATTAGATGTTTCTTGTAAAGAATATTCTTGTGCAAAGCTATTAATATCGGATGTTATTGTTACTTCAGTACTACTAAAAACATAATAAATTGCAATTGCATTCATAAGCAATACAATTACAAAAGCCGCCAATTGTAATTTTGGCGTAAACCAATTAATTTCTTTTTTCTTTTCCTCAACATTATTTAACTTTTGTAATATTTTATGCTTCAAAAAAGGGTTTACTTCTACCTTATTAATGTTTTCTAAAACATTAAATGTGTCTTTAACCTTATTTTTTATGTGTTCTTTATTTTCCAATTCACTTAAATTTTACGAACTTACATATGTATTTAGATGCAAGTCTTAAAAAAAACTTGCACTAATTTTCTGCTTTATAAAAATTTTCTAATTTTTCTTGTAATACTTTCTTTGCTCTAAACATTGTAGATTCTACAGACGATAAGGTTTTACCCGTAATTTCGACAATTTCTTGATAGCTTTTACCATCTATTTTTGCCAACGTAAAAACAACTCTTTGGCTTTCTGACAAAGTATTTATCGCTCTAAAAATAATATCAGATTTTTCTTTATTCTCTAAAATAATTCCTGGATGATTAATTTCTGTAAAATAGCTGGTTTTATCTACAGGAATTTCATTTCCTAAAATAGTTTGTAAAAAAGCAAAACGTTTTTTAGCGTTCTTTTTTCTGATAAATTCCAAACATTTATTTGTGGCAATTTTATAAATCCAAGTAGATAATTTAGAATCTCCTTTAAATTTAGAAATCGATTTAAAAACTTCTAAAAAAACTTCTTGTACAATATCTTCTGCATCTTCTTTATTGGGTACAAAAGAAATACAAGTGCCAAAAACCTTCTGCTGAAATTGGTCAATAAGTTGACTAAATGCAGTTTGATTGCCTTTAATAAGTAACTTTATAAAGTCTTGTTCTTCCAAATTAGTTTCTGAAAAAGTAAACATACAAAAAATGTTAATAAGCTAAAGGAAATAGTAAGATTTTGTATCTTTGCATTAGAAATATTATTTATGAAATTATTACTTATTACTTTAGCTTTATTAGGACTTGGTGTTGCAGGAATTGCAATTAAAATTTGGGCAAAAAAAGATGGTAAATTCGCAGGTACATGTGCTAGCCAAAACCCAATGTTAAATAAATCTGGTGAATCTTGTGGCTTTTGCGGAAAAACGCCTGAACAATATGCAGATTGTGCAGAACCTCAACATAACTAATCTAATTCTTTAAATGATTATATCTGTACTATTCTACAGTTTTGTAGTTTTTGCAGTACTTCAAATTGTATATTATTTATTTTTTACTTCTTTTCTTTTTAAAGATAGAGAACAAACAAATACTATTAAAGAAATACCTGTTTCTGTTATAATTTGTGCTAAAAACGAAGCAAAAAACCTTCAAAAATTTTTACCATCAATTTTAGAACAAACATATTCTAATTTTGAGGTTGTACTTATTAATGATGCATCTTCTGATACTACTTCTGAAATAATGGAAGAATTTCAAAAAAAAGATGAGAGAATTAAATGTATAGAAGTCGAAAATATTGAAGCTTTTTGGGGAAATAAAAAATATGCTTTAACACTTGGTATTAAAGCGGCAAATTACGAGCATTTATTATTTATTGATGCAGATTGTAAACCGGTTTCTAAAAACTGGATTACAGAAATGTCTAAGAATTTTAACGATACAAAAACTATTGTTATAGGATATGGCAAGTATAAGAAAGAAAAATCTCTTGTAAATTTATTTGTTCGCTTCGAAACTCTATTAACTGCTATACAATACCTAAGTTATGCTAAACTAAAAACACCATACATGGCGGTTGGTAGAAATTTAGCTTATACTAAAGCAGAATTTTTTAAAGTAAAAGGATTCATAAAACACATGCATATTAATTCTGGTGATGACGATTTATTTATTCAAGATGCTGCAAATAAAGAAAACACCAAAATCTGTATTACTAAAAATAGTTTTACAGAATCTTTAGCACCAACTAGTTTTAAAAAATGGTTTCAGCAAAAAAGAAGGCATATTTCTACAGCAAATTATTATAAGAAAAAACATCAATTTTTATTAAGCCTTTTTTTTATATCCAAAGTATCTTTATTTGCGAGTGGAGTAATTCTACTTATTTTATTTCCTAACTGGATTCTTATTTTATCTATTTTACTTTCTTATTACTTTGTTCAATTCTTAGTAATTGGTCTATCAGCAAAAAAATTAAACGAGCCGCAAATAATTTATTTCCTTCCTTTTTTAGAAATTGGTTTATTATTCTTTCAATTTAATATTTTTATAGCTAACTTGTTATCAAAACCAAATCATTGGAAATAGATATTAAAAAATTAGAAGCAAATATTTTAAAAGCTAAAAACGGAGATCAATCTGCTTTTAGTTTTTTACTAAATCTATATTGGTCTGATGTTTTTAATTTTTTATTAAAAAGGACAAAGAGTGAAAATGATGCAGAAGATATTGCAATACAAACGTTTTCTAAAGCTTTTGATAAAATAAAATCTTTTGATGAAAAGTATATTTTTAAAACTTGGTTAATTACTATTTCTAAAAACATACACATAGATCTACTTCGTAAAAAAAACAGCTCTATAATTACAGAAACCTCTAAAGAACAAGAAGATAAGGTATATTTAGTTGCTGATGAAAACCCAACCCCAGAAGACAAAATTATTAGAGAACAAAATTTAGCAAATCTTTTACGAGACATCAAGCAATTAAAACCTAAATATCAAGAAGTTATACAATTACGTTATTTTCAGGAATTAAGTTATAAAGAAATCTCTATACAAATTAACGAACCAATGAATAATGTAAAAGTTAAACTTTTGCGTGCAAAAAAACTTTTAGCAGAAATTATTAAGAAATCTTAAGTGTGAAAAGATCTTTTTTACAATCTTTAGGACCAGGTTTACTATTTGCAGGAGCTGCCATCGGTGTTTCTCATTTAGTACAATCTACAAGAGCAGGTGCAGAATTTGGTTTTGGCTTAATATGGGCACTCTTTTTAGTACATATTTTTAAATATCCGTTTTTTCAATTCGGACCAAGATATGCAGCAGCAACAGGTGAAACACTTTTAGAAGGTTACAAAAAATTAGGTAAAGGTATTTTAGTTGCATATTACATTATCAACTTTACAACTATGTTTACCATACAAGCAGCTGTTACAATTGTTACCGCTGGTTTGGCTTCTCAATTATTCGGAATTTCAGATAATTTAGTTTTATGGTCTACTTTTTTAATGCTAATAAGTATAATTTTCTTACTTATTGGTAAGTATAAGTTGCTAGATAATGTTATGAAATACATTATTGTAATTCTTACTTTTAGTACCATTATTGCAGTATGTGTAGCTATTTACAACACAAAAGAAGCTTTTGATGTAACACAAATTATACCTTCTGGCGCAGTAGAACTTACATTTTTAATTGCTTTTTTAGGTTGGATGCCAGCACCTTTAGACGTATCTATTTGGCATTCGATTTGGTCTGTAGAAAAAGATGAAACTTCTTTTATGAAAACTAAGAAAAAAGATGCTGTTTTCGATTTTAATGTTGGCTATATCAGTGCACTATTTTTAGGAATTTGTTTTGTACTTTTAGGTGCTTTGGTTATGTATAAATCCGGAACAACATTTTCTAACAAAGGAGGTGTATTCGCAACTCAATTAATTGAATTATACACAAAAAACCTCGGAGAGTTTTCTTACATTTTTATTGCTATAGCTGCTTTTACAACTATGTTTAGCACAACCATAACAACATTAGATGCATCACCTAGAGCCATGGATAGAACATCTAAACTTCTATTTAATAAAAAGTTTAAACTTGGTTATTGGTTTTGGATAATCTTCTTATTTATAGGTACTTTTTTGATTTTACATTTTTTTATGGATAATATGGGTTTATTAGTAAAAATTGCTACTATACTTTCCTTTTTAACCGCTCCTTTTTACGCAATTTTAAACTATAAATTAATAACTAGCAAACACACACCTAAAGAACACAGACCTGGTTTAATTTTGAAAATTTTCAGTTTTATTGGTTTTGCTTTTTTAATAGGTTTTAGTATTTGGTTTTTAACAAGTATTTAAATCTTTTCTTCGTAAATTTGCAATTCAAATTCAATAGAAATGGCAATAGAATCTGTAATAGTACCAGAAAGACCAAAAAAACCAAAATGGCTTCGTGTAAAATTACCTGTTGGTAAAAAATATACAGAACTAAGAGGTTTAGTTGATAAATATAAATTAAATACAATTTGCACAAGTGGTAGTTGTCCAAACATGGGAGAATGTTGGGGAGAAGGAACTGCAACTTTTATGATTTTAGGTAATATTTGCACTCGATCTTGTGGATTTTGTGGTGTAAAAACGGGAAGACCAGAAACTGTAGAATGGGATGAACCTGAAAAAGTTGCTCGTTCTATAAAAATAATGAGTATTAAACATGCTGTAATTACATCTGTAGATAGAGATGATTTAAAAGACGGAGGATCTATAATTTGGGCAGAAACGGTAGATGCAATTAGAAGAGCAAACCCTAAGACAACTTTAGAAACTTTAATTCCAGATTTTCAAGGAAACACGAAACAAATAGATCGAATTATAGATGTTGCACCAGAAGTTGTGTCTCATAACATGGAAACCGTTAGAAGATTAACTAGAGAAGTTAGAATTCAGGCAAAATATGATCGAAGCTTAGGTGTTTTAAAGTATTTAAAAGAAAACGGAATGAGAACTAAAACAGGTTTAATGCTTGGTTTAGGTGAAACCGAAGAGGAAGTAATACAAACAATGAAAGATCTGCGTGATGTAAATTGCGACATCATTACAATTGGACAGTATTTACAACCTACAAAAAAACATTTACCTGTTAAAGAATTTATTACGCCAGAACAGTTTAAAAAATACGAAACTTTAGGTTTAGAAATGGGCTTTATGTTTGTAGAAAGTGGTGCATTGGTAAGATCTTCTTATAAAGCACATAAACACGCTAATTAATTTAGTAGAACTTTAATCAAATAATTATTTATTTCATAATAATAACTAAAAAACTAAAACGATTCTTTAAAAAGAATCGTTTTTTTATTACCAAAAATACAAAAATGACATTTTATTAACATTTTTAAATACTTATTTAAAGTTTGGCACAGTAGTTGCAATTAAATAAATGAAAGCAACGTAGTAAACTGTTTTCATTGTGTAAATTATTTGAATTAGTTAGTTAAAAAAAACCATCTCTTTATTGAGATGGTTTTTTAGTTTACATAATAAATAAATTATATGGTTTGTTTAGCTTGTATTTCTTTTGCTACTTTTTCAACCTCATCTAAAACTCTTAGTAAATTTCCGTTCCATAATTGCGCTATTTGTGCTTCTGTATAGCCTCTTTTTACCAACTCTAAAGTTACATTTAAAGTTTCAGAAGCATCATTCCAACCATCAACTCCTCCTCCACCGTCAAAATCTGAACTAATACCTACGTGATCAATTCCTATTTTACTTATTAAGTAATCTATATGATCTACAAAATCTGAAACATTTACTGGTGTAACATCAGAAGACTTCATTTTCTCTTTTGCTTCTGCAGATAATTTTCTGTAAGTAGCAATAAAAGCATCTCTTTTTTCTGAACTTAATTTTCTTGCCTCTGCCCAAGTCATCATTTCTTCTCCTTTTGCTACCGCTAATTCTTTTATTACTTTATTTAATTCTTCTTTATAAATTTTATCTTTTTCTGTATTTACATAAGAACTAAAAGCAACTGTTTGCACAACTCCTCCATTCTCTTTCATCCATTGTAATTGTTCATCATCTAAATTTCTGCTATGATTACATAATGCTCTTGCAGAAGAGTGAGAAGCAATAATTGGTGCTTTAGATAAAGCAATCATATCTTTCATTGATTTTTTTGAAGGATGAGAAACATCAATCATAATTCCCCATTTGTTCATTTCTTTAATTACTTCTTTTCCTAAATCGCTTATACCATTGTGCAACCAAACATTGTCTTTTTCTCCGGTATTAGAATCACATAATTGACTATGACCATTATGAGAAAGACTCATGTATCTTGCACCCAAATCGTAAAATTCTTTTACCCTAGAAACATCTGTACCCAAAGGATAAGCATTTTCTACACCAATCATAGCTACCTTTTTTCCTGATGCATAAATTTCTCTAGCTTCTTTAGAATTTACAGCTAAACCAATTCTTTCTGGAGCAATTTCTTTGGTTAATTTATGAATTGCGTTGAACTTACTCATTGCATTTTTATATGCTTTATCATAACCTTCTTCTGTTAAATCTCCTTGACCTGTATACACAATAAAAAATGCAACATCTAAACCTCCTTCTTCCATATTTGGCAAGTTTACTTGGTTTTTTAATTTTTGAGTATAATTTATAGAATCTGTAAAGTTGGCTACATTTATATCAACATGTGTATCTAAAGTCATTACTTTTTTATGGATTTCTGTAGCTTTAGACAACATATCATCAGTTTTAGTTTCCTCTTTTTTATTTTCTTTGCAAGCAACTATTGCTGCAAGAATAAATAAGAATTTTAAATTTTTCATTTTTATTGAATTAAGTTAGTTAGTGTTTAAAGATAGATAATTCTTCAAAAAAACATATGTTAATTTTTCTACAAAAAACTACTTCCATTAATTTATAATCAGTAAAATTTAACTTTAAACATAAATAACTCAATAAAACTGTTTAAAAACCTAATTTTTTAAATATTATCAAAAAAAAAAAAGCTTTCTAATTAGAAAGCTCTTTTTAATAAATGTTGATACTATTTTAGATAGCACTTATAATATCATACTTTGTAATGATATGATGATTCCCATTTTCTAACGCTACTAATACTGCTTGATTCTCTTTATTTATCAATTTAGAAATCTCCTCTAATTTTGCAGATTTTTGAACAATAGGATAAGATTTACCCATAATATCTTTAATAGGTTTATCTGCAATATCTTTATCTGAAATAAAATTATGTAATAAAACAGATTCATCTATAGACCCTACAAAACCATTTACATCTTTAACAGGAATTTGAGAAATTTTAAAATCTCGCATTCTTTCAATTGCATGAGAAACTAACTCTTCTGTTTGTGCAGTAACCAATGGTTTATCCGAATGATTTTTAATTAAATCTGCAGCAGTTTTAATTTCATCTTCTAAGAAACCTCTTTCTCGCATCCAATCATCATTAAACATTTTACCTACATATCTACTACCATGATCGTGAAATAAAACAACTACAACATCATCTTTTGTAAAATGCTCTTTTAATTGTAACATCCCTTTAATTGCAGATCCTGCAGAGTTTCCGACAAAAATACCTTCTTCTTTTGCTATTTTTCTAGTGTAAACAGCAGCGTCTTTATCGGTTACTTTTGTAAAACCATCAATTAATGAAAAGTCTACATTTTTAGGCAAAATATCTTCACCAATACCTTCTGTTATATAAGGATAAATTTCATTCTCATCAAAAATACCAGTTTCATGATATTTTTTAAATACAGAACCATAAGTATCTATACCCCAAATTTTAATATTCGGGTTTTTCTCTTTTAAATATTTAGCTGTACCAGAAATAGTTCCTCCGGTACCAACACCAACTACAAAATGAGTTATCTTTCCATCAGTTTGTTCCCAAATTTCTGGTCCAGTTTGCTCGTAATGTGCTGTTGCATTACTAGGATTATCGTACTGATTTACATACCAAGAATTTGGTGTCTCTGTTCCTAATCTTTTAGAAACTGAATAATAAGATCTTGGGTCTTCTGGTTCTACATTGGTTGGACATACTATAACTTCTGCACCAACTGCACGTAAAATATCCATTTTTTCTTTAGATTGTTTATCAGAAATCACAAAAATACATTTGTAACCTTTTATAATTGCTGCTAAAGCTAATCCCATACCTGTGTTACCAGAAGTACCTTCTATTATTGTTCCGCCTGGTTTTAAACGTCCATCTGCTTCCGCATCCTCAATCATCTTTAAAGCCATTCTATCTTTAACAGAGTTACCAGGATTAAAGGTTTCTACTTTTGCTAAAACTAAAGCGTCTATTTCTTTTGTAACACTGTTTAATTGAACTAGTGGTGTGTTACCAATAGTTTCTAATATATTCTTTGCGTATTTCATGTCTTAAATTTCGATTACAAAGATACTTATTTTTGTGGTTTCCTTAAAAAATCAGACTTTCATTACTAGCTTTTAACATTTTTTTTAAAACTTTTAAAGATTATTTAAAATACGATTT
>JAHDHO010000109.1 GCA_020631275.1 Polaribacter sp.
GAGTTCCTGTTGTTTTAGGTAAAAACGGAATTGAAAGTATTGTAGAAATCAACTTGAGTGATGCAGAAAAATCTCACTTAGAAGAGTCTGCCGCTGGTGTTTCTAAAACAAACGGTTTATTAGAATTATAAGAAATTCTTTTTAAAATCATAATTAAAAGTCTAGCTTATAAAGCTAGACTTTTTTTATTTCTATATTTTTTTAATTTTAAATTAAGACAACCCAGAAATAACCCCGTTTTTATCAATAAACATATTTTCTGATGCAGGTTTAGCAGGTAACCCAGGCATTCGCATCATTTTACCCAAAATAGGAATAACAAATTGTGCACCTGCAGCAATCTCAATCTCTCGAACTGTTATTACAAAGTTTTTTGGCCTACCAATTAATTTATCATTATCAGAAAAAGATTTTTGTGTTTTAGCCATACAAACAGCAAAATCATTAAAACCTAATCTATCAATTCTTTTTAGATTTAATAATGCTTTATTATCATACACTACTTTATCTGCACCATAAATTTCTTTAGCAATAATTTCTATTTTATCTTTAACAGGTGATTTCCAATTATACAAAGGATTGTATTGTGTTGCTTTTGTTTCGACGATTTCTACAACGGCTTTTGCTAAATTACTTGTACCTTCTCCTCCGTTTACCCATCCTTTAGAAAGAACTGCTTTAACACCTAAATTAGCACAACTTTCAATTAAAAAATTTACTTCATCTTCAGAATCTGAAATAAACGAATTTATTGCTACTACAGGTTCGATATTAAATTTTCTGATATTTTCTATATGTTTCTCTAAATTAGTAAAACCTTTTTTTACTTTCTCTAAATCTGGTGTATCGTAAGCATCATTTAATGCACCACCGTGATGACGTAAAGCTCTAATTGTGGCTACTAAAACAACACATTTAGGATTTAAGTTTGCAAACTGAGATTTGATATTTAGAAATTTTTCGGCTCCTAAATCTGCACCAAAACCAGCTTCTGTAACCACATAATTAGACAAAGAAAGTCCCATTTTTGTTGCAATAATGGTATTAGTACCTTGTGCAATATTTGCAAATGGTCCGCCATGAATAATTGCAGGATTTTCTTCTAAAGTTTGCACTAAATTTGGTTTAATAGCATCTTTTAGTAGAATTGCCATGGCATTTTCTGCTTTTAAATCTCTTGCAAATACTGGCTTTTTATCAAAAGTAAAACCAATAAAAATGTTACCCAATCGCTCTTTTAAATTTTCCAAATCAGAAGCCATACAAAGAATTGCCATAACTTCTGATGCCGGAGTAATGTTAAAGCCATCTTGTCTAGGAATTCCGTTTGCTGTTCCACCCAAACCAATAGTTATATCTCTAAGAGCTCTATCATTCATATCTATAACACGTTTCCATAGAATAGTTCTAGGGTCGATGTTTAAGTTATTTGTTTTACTCTGAATATTATTATCAATCAAAGCAGACAATAAATTATTAGCCTTTTCGATTGCATTAAAATCTCCTGTAAAATGCAGATTGATGTCTTCCATTGGCACAACTTGAGAATATCCACCGCCAGCTGCACCACCTTTAATTCCGAAAACAGGCCCTAAAGAAGGTTCTCTTAAAACTACCGTTGCTTGTTTGCCAATTTTATTTAAACCTTCAGTCAACCCTATTGAAACTGTTGTTTTTCCTTCTCCTGCAGGAGTTGGAGTTAACGCTGTTACCAAAACCAAATTATTTTCTTTCACTTTGGTTTCATCTATTAAATGTAATGGCAATTTAGCTTTGTATTTACCATACATTTCTAAATCGTCTTCTTTTACATTTATTTTTGCTGCAATTTCCTTTATATGCAACAACTTTTTTGCTTGAGCAATTGCAATATCTGTTTGGTGTTTCATTTTATATAATCTGAGTATTATTTTATCAATTTTGAAAAATAAATATAGTTAAATTTCATATTCTATAAAACGATAATCAGAATCGAAACAAACTTTAACATATAAATAATTTTTACTCTAACAAACTCATTTAAATAAGATTATATATTTAGAAAGTAAAACAACATTTTTTTATATATTTGGCGCATGCAAGCAAAATGGTACTTTAGTACTTTCTTTTTAATATTTATATACTTTGGCGCATTCCAAGAGCAAGTTTCTATACCAAACCAAGAAATTGTTCTAGAATTTGTTGATGCAAATATTAATGAAAAAGATATTGAAAAATCTATTGCTGAGGTTAAAGAAAAACTTCTAAAAGTTGGTATTACAAATATTGTAATTCACAAATCTGAAACTAGCACCTTAAAAATCTCTTATTTTAGTAAAATTGACATTAAAAACATAAGAGAAATTCTTTCTAAAGAGAACCAATTAGTATTAAATGCTAATTCTCCTTACAAGAACTCAACAAATTATAATTTTGATGTTTACGAACTAAATGATGCAACACAATTATCTAATGTAGATAAGAAGTTTGTATTCGAAATTAAATACAATTCAGATCGCTTTACTACTGTTAACTATAGTACTTTAATTAAAAACTTAGAAAGTAGCACTGCAGAACAACTGTATAAAACAGCTTACAAAGCAAATAAAAACAGCCCTTTTACAAAAGATAAAACTTCTTGTAAAGAACCAGAAGTTAGAGCTGGACCCAAATTTTATTTATCTTAAAAAAAGTATTTTTTACACTTTTTAAGAATCCACTTCAAATTTATGAGAACCATACTCATACGCTAAAAAAACATACAAAAAAATTAATTGTCTGATAATTCGAGAAACTATATATTTGCTCGTTTTTAACAGAAAAAAGCAGACAATAAAATAAAAAACATGCAAAACAAAGGACTTATTAAAGTATTCGCTATCCTTTTCGGAATAGTGAGTTTATATCAACTATCATTTACATTTTTAGCCAATAAGGTAGAAAATGATGCAAAAGTATATGCAGAAGAAAAAGTAACTGATAATGATGCTAGATTAAAAGCAACAACAGAAAAAAAATATTTAGACAGTGTTGCGAATAAAAACATTGTAGATTTAGGTATTGCAGAATACACTTACAACGATGTAAGAGACAAAGAAATGAATCTTGGTCTTGATTTAAAAGGTGGTATTAATGCAATCTTACAAGTTTCTGTAAAAGAAGTTTTAAAGAATTTATCTAACGATTCTAAAAACGAAGCTTTTAACAAAGCGTTAGAAATTGCAGATGAGAAGCAAAAAAGTAGTAACTCTAACTATTTAGATTTATTTTTCGAAGAATTCGAATTACTTGCTGGCGATACTAAATTAAGCGATCCATCAATTTTTGGTACAAAAGCTTTAAGTGATAAAATCTCTTTTAACGAAAATAATATTTCTGTTAGAGAAACTTTACAACAAGAAATTAACAGTTCTATTGGTACTGCTTTTGAAGTATTAAGAAGTAGAATTGATAAATTTGGAGTTTCTTCTCCTAACATTCAAAGAATTGGTAACTCTGGTAGAATTCAAATTGAATTACCTGGTGCTAAAGACATCGAACGTGTAACTTCTTTAATTACAAGTAAAGCAGAATTACAGTTTTGGGAAGTTTACACAAATGCAGAAGTTTTACAATATTTATCTGTTGCAAACTCTAAGTCTATCGAATTATTAAAAGATACATCAGTAGTAGAAAAAGTAAAAGACACTACTAAAAAAGATGATATTGATGATTTATTAGGAGAATCTATCGATTCTACACAAGTAAATCAAAAAATGCTTTTCTCTTACTTAAGCCCAATGCAAGCACAAATAAGTTCTACAATTGGTTATGCTAAAGTAATTGATACTGCAAAAGTAAATGATTTATTAAAGAGAAAAGAAATTAGAGATTTATTACCAAACGAGTTACGTTATGTAAAATTCTTATGGGATTATAAATCTTTTTCTACAGAAAGAAATGCAACTTCAGATGATGAATTTGAAGCTGATGAAATTGTTGCTTTATATGCTATTAAATCTAACAGAAATGATGTTGCCCCGTTAGAAGGTGATGTTATTTTAGATGCTTCTCAAGTATATAGCCAATTAAACAAACCAGAAGTAAGCATGACAATGAATAGTGGTGCTACTAAAGATTGGGCTAAATTAACAACAGAATTAGCTGCACAGCCAAATAAATTTATTGCTGTAGTATTAGATAATAACGTTTATACAGCGCCAACAGTAAATAATGCTATTACAGGAGGTAGTACTTCTATTTCTGGTGGAAGTATGACAGTTGCAGAAGCAGAAGATATTGCAACGGTTTTAAAAGCAGGTAAATTACCAGCTGCTGCAAGAATTATTCAAGCAGAAGTTGTAGGACCATCTTTAGGACAAGAATCTATAAACGCTTCTATCAACTCATTTGGTTTAGCTATTTTATTAGTTTTAATTTGGATGGTTTTATACTATGGTAAAGCTGGTTTATATGCAGATATTGCCTTAGCAGTAAACATATTATTTATCTTCGGTATTTTAGCATCATTTAATGCTGTGTTAACTTTACCTGGTATTGCTGGTATTATCTTAACAATAGGTATGTCTGTAGATGCGAACGTAATTATTTTCGAAAGAATTAAAGAAAGTTTATCTAAAAAGAAAGGTTTAAAACAATCTGTAGAAGAAGGATTCTCTGTAAAAGGAGCATTATCTGCAATTATTGATGCAAACATTACTACATTATTAACTGGTATTATTTTATATGTTTTTGGTACAGGACCAATTAAAGGTTTTGCATTAACATTAATGATTGGTATTGCAACATCTTTATTTACTGCTGTATTTATTACACGTTTATTAATTGACGGTGCTGTAAATAAAAATTCTAAATTAACATTTAACACATCTATCTCTAAAGGATGGTTCCAAAATATTAATGTAGCTTTCTTAAAGAAACGTAAAATTGCATATGTAATTTCTGGTGCAATTATTATTGGAGGTTTAATCTCTATTTTTTCTATCGGATTAAAACAAGGTGTAGATTTTAAAGGTGGTAGATCTTATGTTGTTCGTTTTGATCAAGACATGAATGCTACAGAAGTTGCCGAAACTTTAAAAGGAGCATTTGGTACTGCACCAGAAGTAAAAACTTATGGTACACCAAATCAATTAAAAATTACAACAGTTTACAGAATTGAAGACGAAGGACAAGAAGTAGATGAAGAAGTTCAAAACACTTTATTTACAGGTTTACAATCTTACTTAGGCGAAACTTCTTACGAAAATTTTAAGCCAGGTTTCGAAAAAGAAAGCGCTGGTGTTATGAGTTATATTAAAGTAGAGCCAACTATTGCAGATGATATTAAAACATCAGCTTTATACGCAGTATTCGGTTCTTTACTAATAGTATTCTTATACATTTTATTACGTTTTAGAAAAGTATCTTTCTCTATTGGTGCTGTAATTGCAGTTTTCCATGATGTATTAATTGTATTAGGTGTATTCTCTATTACTTATAGCTTTATGCCTTTCGATATGGAAATTGGACAATCATTTATTGCGGCAATATTAACCGTAGTTGGTTATTCGCTAAATGATACCGTGGTAATATTCGATAGAATTAGAGAATTTGCAGGTATACACTCTAACTGGAAATACAGCGAAGTTGTAGACAAAGCATTAAGTTCCACTTTAGGAAGAACAATCAATACTTCTTTAACAACATTATTAGTAATGTTAGCAATCTTCTTATTTGGTGGAGATTCTATTAAAGGATTTATGTTCGCCTTAATTGTAGGTGTAGCAGTTGGTACATATTCATCTTTATTTGTGGCAACACCAATAATGTACGACACTTCAAAAAAAGAAGAAAAGAACAAATAGTTCTAACTTAACATAACAAAAACCGTTTTCCTGTGCCTAAACATAAGAAAACGGTTTTTTCATTTCATTAATAGCAGTTATATTTGCAAACTTATGAGTATTATAAAACTTCAAGACCTTTATTTTAAACCTTATATTAGTAAGGATAAAATTTCGGCAATTGTAAAGTATTTAGCAACAGCTGTAAAAGCAGATTTATCAAAAGACGAAGTTCCTATTTTTGTAGGAATTTTAAACGGATGCTTTTTATTTGCAGCAGATTTTATTAGAGAATATCAAGGCGATTGTGAAGTCTCTTTCGTAAAATTAGCTTCTTATAATGGTACAAGTAGCACAGATAATGTAAAACAGTTAGTAGGTATTAATGAAGATTTAACTGGCAGAACAGTTATCATTTTAGAAGACATTATAGATACCGGTACAACACTTCAAGAAATTTATAATATCTTTAAAGATAAAAATGTAAAGCAACTAAAAGTAGCTACGTTATTTTTTAAACCAGATGTTTTTAGAAAAGAACTACCTATAGATTATATCGGTCAAAGTATCGAAGATAAATTTATTGTTGGTTATGGTTTAGATTATAATGGTTTAGGAAGAAATTACCCAGAAATATATCAATTATCAACAACACCACAAATGAAAAACATCGTATTATTTGGCCCTCCAGGAGCTGGAAAAGGAACACAAGCAGAGTATTTAAAAGAAATGTATAATTTAGTACACATTTCTACTGGAGACGTATTCCGTTTTAACATCAAAAACCAAACAGAACTTGGTATGTTGGCTAAAAAATATATGGATGATGGAAATTTAGTACCAGACGAAGTTACTATTAACATGCTAAAAGCAGAAGTAGAAAAAAATACCGATGCTAAAGGTTTTATTTTTGATGGTTTTCCAAGAACAGAATCTCAAGCAGAAGCTTTAGATGCGTTTTTAGCGGAAAAAGGAGAACAAATAAATGGTATGGTTGCCTTAGAAGTACCAGAAGATGTATTAGTTACTCGTTTATTAGAAAGAGGAAAAACTAGCGGAAGAACAGATGATACCGACGAAGGTAAAATTAGAAACCGCTTTAATGAATACAACACAAAAACTGCTATTCTTAAAGATTATTTTGAAGCTCAAAATAAATATTACGGCATTAATGGTGTTGGTTCTATAGAAGAAATAACACAAAGAATTTCTAAAGTATTTGATACTTTATAGATTTTTAAATTAAATGTAATTAAGCATTTAATTTTATATTCAATTAGAAAATATGACTGAAGGAAATTTTGTCGATTATATAAAGATTTACGCATCTTCTGGTAAAGGAGGTCAAGGTTCTGTGCACTTACACAGAGAAAAATTTATTACCAAAGGAGGACCTGATGGTGGTGATGGTGGCCGTGGAGGACACATAATATTGCGTGGAGATAAAAACATGTGGACATTATTTCACTTAAAGTTTAAACGTCATTTTAGAGCAGAAGGTGGTGGCGCAGGAAGTGCTAGTAGAAGTACAGGTAAAGACGCCGAAGATATTTACATCGATGTGCCGTTAGGTACAATTATTAGAGATGCAGATACTGATGAAATTCTGCATGAAATTACAGAAGATCAAAAGGAAGTAATCTTATTACCTGGTGGTAAAGGCGGATTAGGAAACTGGAATTTTAAATCTTCTACAAATCAAACACCGAGATACGCTCAACCAGGTATTGATGGTCAAGACGGATGGTTTAGAATTGAATTAAAGCTATTAGCAGATGTTGGTTTGGTTGGTTTTCCTAATGCTGGTAAATCAACTTTATTATCCGTTTTAACTGCAGCAAAACCAAAAATTGCAGATTATGCTTTTACAACACTAAAACCAAATTTAGGAATTGTAGAATACAGAAATCATCAATCTTTTGTAATAGCAGATATTCCTGGTATTATAGAGGGTGCTGCAGAAGGTAAAGGCTTAGGACATCGTTTTTTACGTCACATCGAAAGAAATTCTGCTTTATTATTTTTAGTTCCAGCAGATAGTGATGATATTAATAAAGAATATGACATTCTTTTAAACGAACTTAAAAAGCATAATCCAGAACTGTTAGACAAAGATAGATTGTTGGCTATTTCTAAATCAGATATGTTAGATGATGAATTACAAGCAGAAATTAAAGCAGAATTACCAAAAGGCGTAGACGCTATATTTATCTCTTCGGTTGCAGAAAAAGGTTTGCAAGAGTTAAAAGACAAACTTTGGAATATGCTGAATTAAAAACTCAGTATTAATAAAATTTAAAAAGCCATTTTAGAGAATCTATATTTTCTAAAATGGCTTTTTTTATTCTTTCAACTCTATAAGTATTGGTAACCTGTACTTTGTAGTAACCGGAATTCCTCTTTTAATTGCAGGATAAATCTTAGGTATTTTATTTACAGAAAGTGCTATAATACTATCCAATTGAGGCAAACTGTTTTTAATTGCTACAGATGATTCTATGGCTTTTAACAAAATACTACCTTGAGAATCTATCACTAAATCAACAAAAACAATTTCTGAAATAGGTTTATCTATAGCAAATTCATGCTTTAGTAACTCCTCTCCTATTTTATTATGAATTGTATTTCTAAAACAATTAGACTTTTCTTCTTTGACTATCAAGGAATCGCAAACTTTAAAAGATGGTGAAGTATCTACCGAAGAAAAATTAACAATTGTATCTAACGCTTGTGTGTTCTTATTAGAACTAAATGAAAAATTAGTACAAGAAGAAATCATTGCAATAAAAAGCATAAGAAAAACTGTTCGAAATACCATTTTATAAAGTTAGTGTAATTTAAATAATTAATAATTTTTATTCTACTCTTATAGAAAACGGAAAACTATAAGCAACCTTAACGGGTTTACCTCTTTGAGTAGCTGGTTTCATTTTAGGCAAAGATGAAGCTACTTTAAGGGCTTCTTCTTTAATTTTAGGATGCGGTGCTCTAGCATCAATATTTATTACATGTCCTTTTTCATCTACTTTAAAAAGTATAATAATTTTCTTTAAACCAACTGTTAAACCTAATTTATTAGGAAGATTTGCATCAAAATTATTAAGAAAATGTTTTTTAATACCTAAACTAAAACAATCTTTAATTTGGTTTTTAGTTTCATTTTCACAACCCGGAAAAACCGGAGGCATTTCTATTACTGTAAACGATTTTGATTTAGATGATTTTTTAGTTATTTCTGTAAAAATATTACTTGTATCAACAGTTTTATTTTTAGAAACATTTAAGTCATTAACAACAACATCTAATGTTCCGCCTAAAGAATTTAAGTTTTCCTTCATTTTATTTAAAGAAGAATGCATCTTTTTATATTGATTTGAATTTTTATCAGATATAAAAGAAAGTGATTTTTCTAAAGACTTTATAGATTTTTTT
>JAHDHO010000110.1 GCA_020631275.1 Polaribacter sp.
TATTACTTTCTTTTACTTTTTTATTTAGCTCTTTAACGTCTTTTGTAAACAAAGCGTTTAGTTTTAATAATTCTGCATCAATTTCTTTAGTAATTTCATTTTTAAAATCGATAGCTTGTTGTGTTGGTGCATAATTACCTGTTCTAGTTAAAGAATTTAAATGTGCTAATTTATTATTTAGTCGAATAGGATAATTTAAAGGATCTTGTCCACTTTTAGATTTGGTTTGATATAGAGTTTCTTCAATTTTTGTAATATCCTTTACCAATTTGTCTGCAAAATCTAATAGTTCTTTGTGCTTTTTTCTGTTTTTAATAGATTTCTTTAAAGCACTAACTTGAGTTCTAATTTTCTTAACGTTTTTTAGAGCTTTATGAATCTCTGTCATTTTAGCATTAATTTCGTTAATAAAATCGAACTGAGCCTTCATTTCTTCTTCAGAAACTTCTGATGAAGGATTTCTTAAGATGTTAAAATCTTTAGTTATTGTTTGGTTATTTACGGTTAATGCAACCTTATATTTACCAGGTAATGCCATTGGTCCGTTTAAAGAAGCCCACCAAAGAATCATACCTTTAACAGATTCTGCACCTGTATACATCATATCCCAATAGAAAATATTATTTCCGTCTTTTACAGATAATTTAGCTTCTTTTTCCTTTGTATTAGGTTTTGTACTAAACTTTTTTATCAAGTTATTATTAGCATCAAAAAACGAAAGTGCAATTGTATCTTTCTTGTTTTCTTCTTTTACATAGTAAGAAACTGCAACACCACCCGGATGATTGGTACCAGATGTTTTTGAGGTTCTTCCACTACCACCGCTCATATTATAAGCGTCTTTTGGTTTGTAAAGAATTACGTTTGCATTTGTATTTCTGTTAAGTTGATGTAATGGTGTTAAATCATCAATAATCCAAAGTGCTCTACCTTGTGTAGCTGCAATTAAATTATCGTTTTTAATAGCTAAATCTGTAATTGGTACAATTGGTAAGTTTTTCTGAAAAGTTTCCCAATTTTTACCATCATCAAAAGAAACATACATTCCTTTTTCTGTACCTGCATATAATAATCCTTTACGTTTTGGATCGGCTCTTAAAGCTCTCGTAAAGCTTTCATTTTCTATTCCGTTTACGATTATTTTCCAAGATTTACCATAATTTTCTGTCTTATAAATATATGGTTTGTAATCACCAGATTTGTATTTAGTTCCAACAATATAAGCGCTTCCTTTATCAAACGGACTAACTTCAATACAGTTAATCATCATCCATTCTGGCATTTTTTTAGGTGTAACGTTTGTCCATGTTTTTCCGTTGTTTTTAGAAATATGCACCAAGCCATCGTCAGATCCTGTCCAGATTAACCCTGGTTCTAAAGAAGATTCTGTAGCAGCAAAAATAGTTCCGTAATATTCTACACCCGTATTATCTTTTGTAATTGGTCCACCAGACGGTCCTAAAGTTTTTGGATCGTTTCTAGTTAAATCAGGACTAAGTAATTTCCATGATTGTCCTTCATTTTCGGTAATATGTAAATGATTAGAAGCTGCATACAATCTCTTTTTGTTATTTGGAGAAAAGAATATTGGAAAATTCCATTGAAAACGATATTTAAAATCTTCAGCACCATGCCCCATTGGGTCGTCAGGCCAAACATTAACAGCTCTTGTTTCTCCTGTTTTATGATTTTTTCTAGTAAGCAGTCCTCCGTAACTTCCACCATAAACAATATCATTATTTAAAGGATCTACAGCAATATGTGCGCTTTCGCCACCTGCAGTAGGTTCCCAATCAGAATCTGTAATAAATCTTCCTGTGGTTCTGTGTGCAATTCTTATTGTAGAGTTATCTTGTTGTGCCGCTAAAATTCTATACGGGAAATGATTGTCTGTAGTAACTCTATAAAATTGAGAAGTCGGTTGATTGTTCATCGTGCTCCAGTTTTCACCGGCATCAAAAGAAACTTGTGCACCACCATCATCACCAATAATCATTCTTTGGTTATCCTCTGGAGCGATCCATAAATCATGATGGTCTCCATGCGGTGCATTGTATGTTTTATAAGTTTTTCCTCCGTCGGTAGATTTATGATAACGAACATTTAAAACATACAAAATATCTTCATCTTGTGTGTCTGCATACAAGCGTGTGTAATACCAAGCTCTCTGGCGTAGTTTTCTTTCAGAATTTATTAATCGCCAAGTATTACCAGCATCTGTAGATTTGTAAACGCCACCTTTTTTGTTTTCTATTAAAGCATATACAATATCAGAATTTACGGGCGAAACTGTAACTCCGCTAATTCCCCAAATTCCGTCTGGTAGTCCTTTATTCGCAGAAATGTTTGTCCATGTTTCTCCTTCATCAGTACTTTTCCATAGAGCTGAACCATCACCACCAGAAGATAAACTATACGGAGTTCTTCTAACATTCCAGGTTGTTGCATATAAAATTCTTGGGTTATTGGGATCTATTATTAAATCTACTACACCAGCATTTTCATTAGAAAATAAAACTTTTTTCCAGTTCTGTCCTCCGTCGATAGATTTATAAACACCTCTTTCTTGTGTTGGTTTGTATAAATCTCCCATAACTCCTGCAAAAACAATGTTAGAGTTTTTAGGATGAATTCTTATTCGCGGTATATGTCTTGAATTTTTTAAACCGATATGTGACCAAGTTTTACCTGCGTTTTCAGATTTCCAAACGCCATCACCAGAAGAAACATTTCCACGAACTGTTTTTTCTCCCATTCCAACATAAATAACGTTGTTATCAGATTCAGAAACGGCAACAGCTCCTACAGAACCACCAAAAAATCCGTCGGAAATATTTTGCCAAGTATTACCTGCATCATTAGTTTTCCAAACACCACCACCGGTTGCGCCCATATAAAATAAATTTGCTTTATTTGGTACACCAGTTACAGCAGCGCTACGACCACCTCTAAATGGGCCAATATTTCTCCAGGTAATAGGGTTAAAATTTTCACTAGAAACTTTGTTAGCATTTTTTTGTGCATTAACTTTGGCATTTACACACAAAAGCATGCAAACGACTAATAATAAGTGTTTTTTCATGTTGGTTAGTTGTAATTAAAGGTTTAAAAATAAGAATTAAAATCAGTTTTTAGAATGGACATATTGTTAAATGTTTTAAAGAATAGCAAAATAAATGAGGAAATCACAATTTCTGGTTCTAAAAGTGAATCAAATAGACTACTTATTTTACAAAACCTTTTCCCAGAAATAACGATTAAGAATTTATCGGATTCTGATGACTCTGTGCATATGCAGCATGCACTTTCTACAGATAAAGAAATTGTAGACATTGGTCATGCAGGTACAGCAATGCGCTTTTTAACATCTTATTTTGCAGTTAAAGAAAATAGAGAAGTTATTTTAACAGGTTCTGAAAGAATGCAAAACAGACCAATCGAGATTTTAGTAAATGCATTAAAAGATTTAGGTGCAGAAATTAGTTACGAAGATAAAATTGGCTACCCGCCAATACGTGTTAAAGGGAAAAAAATAACAAAAGATAAAGTTGCAATTAATGGTAATGTATCTAGTCAATACATCTCATCTTTACTACTAATAGCATCAAAATTAGAAAAAGGATTAGAAATCGAATTGGTAGGAAAAATCACTTCGGTACCTTATATAAAAATGACGTTAACGCTATTAAATCAAATAGGTATTGAAACTTCATTTAAAGGAAATTTAATTAAAGTTTTGCCAAAGACCTCTATTGATAAACAAAATGTTGTTGTGGAGTCTGATTGGTCTTCTGCCAGTTATTTTTATTCGATTGTAGCTTCTTCTCCATTGGGTTCGTCAATTCAGCTATCTGCATATAAACAAGAAAGCTTGCAAGGAGATTCTTGTTTGGCAGAAATATATAAACATTTTGGTGTTGCTACTAGTTTTTCTGATAACACAATTACATTATCAAAAGAAAAAGAAAGTAGCAAAGAGGCATTAGAAATAGATTTAAAAAATGCTCCAGATATTGCACAAACAATTGCAGTAACATGTTTTTCAGAAAATATTGCTTGTAATTTAACGGGTTTACACACATTAAAAATTAAAGAAACCGATAGGTTAGAGGCTTTAAAAGAAGAATTGACAAATTTAGGTGCATCAATTTCTGTAACTAATGAATCTTTACACTTAGAAGAACGTTCTTTAATTAAAGAAAATGTGGCAATAAAAACCTATAATGATCATAGAATGGCGATGGCATTTGCGCCTTTGGCATTAAAAGTACCTGTAAAAATATTAGATGCAGAAGTTGTTACAAAATCATATCAAAAATTTTGGCAAGACATGCAACAAATTGGTATTAAGGTAGAAGAACTTTAAATTAATAGGCGAAACACTTGACAACGCCTATCTCGATATCGTATATTTGCAACTTTTACAAGAAATACATATATGAAATTATCGCATTTTGAATTTGATTTGCCAGAAGAATTATTGGCAATCTATCCTGCAGAGCACAGAGACGAATCTCGTTTGATGGTGTTAAATAGAGCAGATGGTACTATTGAACATAAACAGTTTAAAGATGTTATTAACTACTTCGATGAAGGTGATGTTATGATGTTAAATAATACCAAAGTTTTTCCTGCCAGAATGTTTGGTAACAAAGAAAAAACTGGTGCTAGAATAGAAGTTTTCTTATTAAGAGAGCTAAATGCAGAAAATAGATTGTGGGATGTTTTAGTAGATCCGGCAAGAAAAATCAGAATTGGAAATAAATTATTTTTTGGAGATGACGATAGTTTAGTTGCTGAAGTTATAGATAACACTACTTCAAGAGGTAGAACTTTACGTTTCTTATTTGATGGTTCTTATGAAGAGTTTAGAGCCAAATTGTTAGAATTAGGACAAACACCATTACCAAAAGAAATCAATAGAGAAGTAGAACCATCTGATGAAGAAAGATATCAAACTATTTTTGCTAAAAACGAAGGAGCCGTTGCAGCACCTACAGCTGGGTTGCACTTTTCTAAGCATTTATTAAAACGTTTAGAAATTAAAGGAGTTGATTTTGCAGAAATGACTTTACATGTTGGTTTAGGTACATTTAGCCCAGTAGAAGTAGAAGATTTATCAAAGCATAAAATGGATTCTGAGCAAATTTTTATTCCAGAGGCAACAGCTAAATTAATAAATAATGCTAAGAAAGATAAAAGAAGAATTTGTGCTGTGGGTACAACAGTTATGAGAACTGTAGAATCTTCTGTGTCTTCTAAGCAAGAATTGAATGCTTATGAAGGATGGACAAATAAATTTATTTTTCCACCACATGATTTTAGTATTGCAAATGCGATGATTACTAATTTTCATATGCCAAAATCTACTTTATTAATGCAAGCAGCTGCTTTTGGAGGATATGATTTTGTAATGGAAGCTTACAAAGAAGCAATTAAAGAAGGATATAAATTTTCTACTTACGGAGACGCAATGTTAATTTTATAATATTCTTAATATTTAGAAATAGAAAATATTAAAACTGACACTTTTTTAAAGTGTCAGTTTTTTTATGCATATTTTTGCAACAGAATTTATTTTGAAATCATTTAATTTTTAATCCGTCTATTTTGAATAAAAAGAAAGACATAAGAGCCTTAACAAAAGAACAATTAAGAGATTTTTTTGTGGCAAATAATGATAAAGCATTTCGTGGTAACCAAGTTTACGAATGGTTATGGAGCAAGTCTTTACATACTTTTGAAGATATGACAAATATATCTAAGGCTACCAGAGAGATGTTAGAAGAAAACTTTGTGATTAACCACATAAAGGTAGATTCTATGCAAAAAAGTAAAGATGGTACCATAAAAAACGGAATTAAATTACACGATGGTTTGGTTGTAGAATCTGTTTTAATTCCTACAGAAAAAAGAACTACAGCATGTGTTTCTAGTCAAGTTGGTTGTAGCTTAGATTGTAAATTTTGCGCTACTGCAAGGTTAAAAAGAATGCGTAATTTAAATCCTGATGAAATTTACGATCAAGTTGTAGTTATCGATAAACAAAGTAGATTATATCACAACAAAAAACTAACGAATATAGTTTTTATGGGAATGGGAGAACCTCTAATGAACTATAAAAATGTTCTAAAATCTATAGAGATGATTACGTCTCCGGAAGGTTTAGGAATGTCATCAAAAAGAATTACGGTTTCTACCTCGGGTGTACCAAAAATGATTCGTAAAATGGCAGATGAAGAAGTAAAATTTAATTTAGCGGTATCTTTACATTCTGCAATAGATGAAGTTAGAACATCAATAATGCCTTTTAATACAAATTTCCCTTTAAAAGATTTAAAAGAGTCTTTAGAATATTGGTACGAGAAAACCAAAAGAGCAATTACTTATGAATATGTTGTTTGGGATGGCATAAATGATCGAAAAGAAGATATTAAAGCGTTGGTAGATTTTTGTAAATATGTACCATGTAAAGTAAATTTAATAGAGTACAATCCTATAGATGATGGTGAATTTCAGCAAGCAAGTTCATCTGCAATAAATAATTATATTTCTAATTTAGAAATGCACGATATTACAATAAATGTAAGAAGAAGTAGAGGTAAAGACATTGATGCCGCTTGTGGTCAATTAGCAAATAAATCTTAAATAGTAAAAAAACAATTTTCGACCTATGAATTTAGTGGAACAAATTAAACAACCAATCATAAAAGAAATGGAACTTTTTGAAGAAAAGTTCAAAGATTCTATGTTGTCTAAAGTTCCGTTATTAAATAGAATAACCTACTATATTGTTCGTAGAAAAGGAAAACAAATGCGACCAATGTTTGTTTTTTTAGTTGCTAAAATGGTTTCTGACGGCGGTTTTGATGAAAGAACTTATAGAGGCGCATCTGTGGTAGAATTAATTCATACAGCAACCTTGGTGCATGATGATGTAGTAGATGATAGCAATAGAAGAAGAGATTTTTTCTCTATAAATGCCTTATGGAAAAATAAAATAGCAGTTTTAGTAGGCGATTTTTTATTGTCTAAAGGATTATTGCTTTCTATTGATAACGAAGACTTCGATTTACTAAAGTTAATTTCTATAGCGGTAAGAGAAATGAGTGAAGGAGAATTACTTCAAATTGAAAAAGCTAGAAAATTAGATATTACAGAGGCCGTTTATTTTGATATTATTCGAAAAAAGACAGCAACCTTAATAGCGGCTTGTTGCGGTATTGGTGCAGCATCTGTAGGATCAAACCAAGATTGTGTGCGTAAAATGCGAAAGTTTGGAGAATATATTGGAATCGCTTTTCAAATTAAAGATGATTTATTTGATTATTCTGATGCTAAAATAGGCAAACCTACTGGTATAGATATTAAAGAACAAAAAATGACTTTACCGTTAATTTATACTTTAAATAACTGTTCTAAAAAAGAGAAGGCATGGTTAATCAACTCTATTAAAAAGCACAATAAAAATAAGAAAAGAGTAAAAGAGGTTATTGCGTTTGTAAAAGAAAATGGTGGTATTGATTATACAATTAACAAAATGAACAGTTATAAATCGAAAGCTTTGGCTATTCTTAAAGACTTTCCAGATTCGGAGTATAAAAATTCTTTATCAACGATGATTGATTACGTTGTAGAGCGTAAAATATAATTTGCTTATTCTAATAGTTTTGTTAAATTTGGTTTTATTGCTATAAAACAGAATTCAATACTATGAAAATTTATCAAAGCCTTGTGCTTTTATTTGTGCTAACTTTTGCACAAGTCTTACAATCTCAAAATTCTTTAGGATTTACTTTTCCAGCGAATAACGCAGAGAGAAATCAAAAATGTGGTTATTTTTTAAGTGCTTTTAGACAAAAACCTAAAGAAGTTGGTTTCGGAATCAAAAGAGAAGGAAACAAGTTATATTTTACCACTAATAATAAGAAATGGTTTACTGCTTTATTTAAAAGTTCTGGTGATGGTATTGCTATTGATGTTGTTTCTAAATCTAGATATAATTGCGAAAATGAATTATATGCTTCTCAAATTAAAGGAACTGTGCTTCCTGCGGTTTTTGCTCAGAAACTAATAAGAGGTTTCAAAGAAGTTGACGGTACAAATAGTTTTAAGACATTAGTAGGTTCTGTGCCTGCTGCTTTGGCAAAAGAAGAATTAGAGTTTAATATTTTATTTTTAAATAACAAGGCGTTATGTAGGTATCAAACTACTTATAATTTAGATTCTTATGGTTGGGATTTGTTAGATATGGGAGTTTATTTGGATTCATTAACCTACAAAGATAAAAGTATTAATACTTCGGATAAATTTATTACAAAATATAAAACTTTAAAGTTTGTAATTCCTTTTCAAAAGAATAAATACGATTATTCATCTGAAGATATAAAACCTTTATATGATAGTTTAAGATTAACAGATTTTAATATTAAAAAGATAAATATTAAAGCTTACGCATCGATAGAAGGTAGTTTAAAAAGAAATTTAGAACTTCAAGAAAAAAGAGCTAATAGTATTGTAAAATCTTTGCAAACTTTTCAAAAACCAAATATAATTACAGAAATTTCATCTTCAGAAAATTGGGTAGAATTTTTAAACGATATTTCTAAAACAAAGTATAAAGATTTAAAAACTTTACCTAAACAAACAATTAAAAATAAAGTTGTTGGAGAAGTTTCAAAAGATTTAGAAAAGTATTTGCAAAAGCATCGAAAAGCAGTTGTGATATTAGAGTTAGAGCGAAAAGACAAGTATAAAAATATGTCGAAAGAAAAGTTGGTAGCAACATTTAATGATCTTGTTCTAAAAGAAAATATAAAAGAAGCTTTAGTAGTGCAGAATTCTATTTTTGAGAAACTTAAAAAAGAAAGTTCTCCAGATTTATTAAATACTTTAAATGTACCTAAACAAAGAAAATTTGTGCCAATTCTTAATAAGAATAGTATTTATAAGTATATATTAAATTTAAGTTATGCTAAAATTGCTTTTGATGAACTTAAAAAACTAGAAAAGTTAGATCCTAAGAATAAAAACATAAAGTATAATTTGATAGTTGTAAAGTTTATCATTTGGAAAAATAATTGGGAAAAAATCGAAGCAAGTTCGTTTAAACAAGAAATTTTAAAGTTAAAATCTTACGGAATTAAACAGCATTTAATTGATAGAATGCTGGTGAATTTTCATATTGTAAAAGCAGAAAAAAATATGAGAGCTAGAA
>JAHDHO010000111.1 GCA_020631275.1 Polaribacter sp.
AAATGTATAGACAAGCAGGTAATAGTATTGTTGTCGATGTATTAATTGCATTATTAAAACAAATGGATATAACTAAATTTGGAATATAAATAAAATCTACAAAGAATCAACACCTATAATGGAAAATCTACAAAAAATAAAAATTGAAAGTCAAGAGTACTATATCATAGATTCTATCCAAGATTTTAGAGCTGAAGATAGTTTTATCCACAGAAAAAATAAGCTAGCACAATTCAAAGGAAACGGAGAATCAAAAAAACATGTTGGAACCTATAATGGAGAGAAAGGAGAAAGAATGTCAAATTTTTTCAATTATTCAACTTGGGGGAAAGAACATTATGACTCAGAAAAAAAAAGAAAGACCTTTGAGTCGGCTAAAGAAAGTGGAGCATTAATAAGTGAAAACAGGTGTTTTTTTAGTAAAACAAATTTTCAAAAATATTTAGGAGATGCTAAAACAGAATATTTTGCTCAAGAACAACATTACCATAATAATATTAACGAATACTATAACCAAAGATTAGAAGAAGTAAACAATCTGAAAAATAATCAAATATTCTTTAGTGTTTACGATGCTTCCGACAACCTTTCCCAAAGACAAAATAGAGGCTATATTCGTTCTGATGATTCTATATGGAAATTATGGAGAGAATTAATATTACCAAGCATTAGCTATCTATCAATTTTAAAATTAGTACCAGTAAACAACAAAAGCGCAGTACCTTTATTTTACTTTAGAATACTGCTAGATTATCAATTTAGATCTTTTATACACCCTAAATCTATAGATAAAGAAGAAAACCTAGAAAAAGAAAAAACTGAAAAAGACATTATAAAAAAACGAACGCACAGAATAGGTTCTGAAAAATATAGACGTGAAGTAATCAATTATATGCCACAATGCCCCTTTACAAAAATAACAGATGAGCGATTATTAATTGCAAGTCATATAAAACCTTACAGCATTTGCATTAAAAATCATGAAAATGAGCAAGCATTGGATTACCTTAATGGCCTAGCTTTATCTCCAACTTATGACAAATTATTTGACCAAGGATATATAACTTTTACTAATAGTGGAGAATTAGTATGCGGTACACAGTTAAGTTCTTATACTTGGGAGAAACTTAATATTAATCCAAATGCCAAAAATAAAATGAGAATATTCCCTGAGGATAGAGAAATATATTTAGATTACCATAGGAATTATGTGTTTCAGGACGATATAAATGATTTAATTTAAAACTAAATTACATTTTTTTAATTGAAATATTATTCAAAAATTTGCCTAAGCATAATTTTAATGGCTTCTTCTTTGTCTAAAATATTACCAATTTCATCTAGAGACTCATCGTCTTTATAAATACCATTTTTGTCATTCCAAGACAACCAATCAATTAATTCTAGGCGAGACCAATTTTTCAATTCAAATAGTAGTTTCTCTCTACTCATATCCATTATTTTATAATACGGATGCCTCAGTTTTTCTTTATGATTAATAACTTTTAACATAACTTTAGTTTTTACTAAAAATAACTAATTCATTTGAAAAAAGCAAATAAAAAAAAGAATTAAACTACTATAAAACAAGAACATAAACACTCTTAAAACTTATATTCACCCAAAGGTTTCGGAAACTTCTCTGGGTTTGCAGCTAAGTGATAACGAGGATCGTCGATACCTTCTTCTATAACTCCGTCAAAAATAGGAGATGCTTTGTATAAAAGTACTTTACAATCTTCACTTAAATGCTTTAATGTAACTTTTTTACCCGCTGCTTGGTATTTTTCTACCAAAGCAAATATTGCCTCGATGGCAGAGTGGTCTGAAACTCTAGATTCTACAAAATCAATTTCAATGTTTTCTGGATCAGTTTTAATATCAAACTTATCATTAAAAGCAGTAATGCTTCCGAAGAACAAAGGTCCCCAAATTTCGTAAATCTTTGTACCATCTGCTTTAAAACGTTTTCTTGCTCTAATTTTCTTAGCACTTGTCCATGCAAAAGATAAAGCAGAAATAATAACCCCTACAAATACTGCAATGGCTAAATCGAAAAACACCGTTACTGCAGATACAATAATTAATACGGCAGCATCTGACATTGGTATTTTCTTTAAAATTCTAAAACTAGACCAAGCAAAGGTTTCTATAACCATCATAAACATTACCCCAACCAAAGCTGCAATAGGCACTTGCTCTATATATTTATCTGCAAATAAAATAAAGGTTAATAAGGTTAATGCCATCATAACACCAGACAAACGGCCTCTACCACCTGCATTGATATTAATTACAGTTTGCCCAATCATACCACAACCACCTGTACCACCAAACATACCGCTTAAGATGTTACCGGCACCTTGTGCTACACATTCTTTATTACCATTACCTCTAGATTCTGTTAACTCGTCTACCAAGTTCATTGTCATTAGCGTTTCTATCAAACCTACAGAGGCAGCTAAAAAGGCATACGGCGCAATAAATTTTAAAGTATCTAGATTAAAAGGCAGGTTGCTCCATAACTCTAATACATTTAAGTTTTTAGAAAGTTCTGCTATTCCGTTTAAGCCTGCTCCTCCTCCATCTCTTATAAAATCACCTACATTTATAGAACCTAAACCACTAAATATAGACACCAATGTAACGATTAAAATAGCGGTTAAAGCTGCAGGTATTTTGGTTGTTAATTTAGGCAAGCCCCAAACAATAAACATGGTTAGCAAAACCAAACCAATCATAACATACAGTGTTTTACCTTGCATGGTTGTTTTTACCACACCACTATCTTTTACAGTGTAAAAACCCTCTTTATCTGCATTGTAAAGTACTTTTTTTGTATTAATATCAAAAACCTGACCTTCTGAAATTAAAAATGCGTCTTGGTTGGTGTTTGCGTTTTTTATCGCATTTCCTTCTATTGTAAACAATACGGTACCAGAAGCAAGATCTTTTACTTGGTTACCCTCTACTTGATATACCAATTCTTTGGCAGTTGTTTTACGCATGTTTTGCCCGTAAACATCTTTTTTGTTTTCGGTAAACATACCCAATTGTGCCATAAAAATAACAATGGCCAAACCGTTTACAAATCCCATCATTACAGGGTGCGGAATTAACCTTACAAACTTACCAAGTTTAAACAAACCAGCAATTACCTGTATTACTCCCATTAAAACCACTGCCGCTAACAGGTAGAAATACCCCATATTTTCTACAGGTGTATCAAAAAGCAATCCTTTAGCGTGCCCTTCTTGTATCATATTTACAAAAATAACAGCTACTGCACCAGCTGCACCAGAAATTAAACCTGGTCTACCACCAAAAACAGCCGAAATTAATCCAATAACAAAAGCACCAAACAAAGCCACAATAGGGCTAATTTGTGCCACAAAAGCAAAGGCTACTACTTCTGGTATCATAGCCAAAGAAACGGTTATACCTGCTAATGCATCATCTTTTGCATTTGGCATTATTTTTTTAATAAATCCTGTCATTTTATTGTAGCTTTTTAGAAGTCGGCAAAGATAGAATGTTTTTTGAGAATATTACATATTTAGGTAAGTATCATAAACTAAAGCAATGTTTTTATAAGAATTTGCAAGGGCTACTGTTATCTCCTTTTGATTCATAAAAACAACTTTTGTAATACCTTCTTCTAATTGCGGAGTTAAGCTACCTGAGTAATCTGTTGTCATTAAGTACCAAAAGGTTTCTTTTAGTTTCATTCCTTTGTCAAAATAAACATGGTAAGTAGTAATTAGAGGTTGCACTAATTGTAGGCTATTGATACCACATTCTTCTTCTACTTCTCTTACTGCTGCCTCTTCTATAGACTCTCCTTTTTCGATTCTTCCTTTAGGTAAATCCCATTTATCAAATCTGTAAATACATAAAATTTCTTTGTGTGCATTTAAAACCAAACCACCCGCTGCAGAAATAATATTAAAAGTTTTTAAAAAAGCACGCCAACCTTCTTCTAAATTGGGTGTATAAAGCGTTATACCCTTAACACTGTTACCTTTAAGTTTGTGTATAATTTCTTCCGTTACAGAATTTTTTAAAATATACAAAGGAAAATCATTCTCTTTTTTTTGAGAAGATGTTACAATTATTGGCTTATCATTTACAAAAACTTTATACATTTGCGGTATGATTTTAAACAAAGATACGGCAAAAAAAACAGCTGAACTTTTACTGCAAGTAAAAGCGATAAAGCTAAACCCAAATGACCCTTTTAATTGGGCGTCAGGTTGGAAATCGCCAATTTATTGCGATAACAGAGTAACACTTTCTTATCCTCCGGTTCGTATTTTCTTAAAAGAAGAAATTGCAAAAATTGTAGAAAAAGAATACGGCAAACCAGATGTTATAGCAGGTGTTGCCACGGGCGCAATAGCAATTGGTATTTTAGTTGCACAAGAATTAGGTGTACCTTTTATTTATGTAAGACCAGAGCCAAAAAAACATGGTAGAAAAAACCAAATTGAAGGGCACTTAGAAAGAGGTCAAAACGTTGTAGTGATAGAAGATTTAATAAGTACTGGTAAAAGTAGCTTAAATGCTGTAGATGCTTTAAAAGAAGCAGGTGCAGTTGTTAAAGGTATGGTTGCCATTTTTTCTTATGGTTTTGATGTTGCTACAAACAACTTTAAAGAGAAAAACGTAGCTCTATCTACTTTAAGTAATTATGAAAATTTATTAGAACAAGCTTTAGATAGCAACTACATTTCTGAAAAAGAATTGATAACTTTACACGAATGGAGAAGAGAACCTAGTACTTGGAATCAATAATAAAAGATTAACAACATGAATATTACAGGAAACAAAGTTGTGATTGACAAATCGCAAGAAGAATTATTTAACTTTTTTAGCGATTTAAATAATTTCGAAAAAATTATGCCAGAAAACACGCAAAAGTTTGAGGTTGACGGCGATTCTTTTCTATTTAGCCTACCAGGAATGCCTGAAATAAGGTTGGTTTTAAAAGAAAAAACTGAATTTTCTAACATTACTCTTGGTGCTGCTAGTAGCAAATTATCTTTTGCTTTGGCTGCAGATATTGTTAAAATTGAAGACAATAAAAGTGAGGTTTCTTTAAATTTTAACGGAGATTTTAATCCAATGATGGCAATGATGGTAAAAAAACCATTATCTAAATTTGTAGATACTTTGACAGAAAATATTTCGAAGCTTTAAAGTAAAGAAATTTCTTTAATACCAAATTCTAAAATGGTTTCATCTTCTACTTCTACTTGAAGTTTGCCATCTATAGAAATGCCTCGAATAACACCCATAAATAAAGCATTTTTACTATCTTTAAACATAGTAGGAATGTTTTTTTTATGCAACACTTGTAAATAATCTTTTTCTAGAGTCTCAAAATTATCAGACTCTAAAATTGCAATCTTTTCTTTTAACTTTATAATAAGTAAATCTAAAATTTCTTCTAAATTATATGGTTTGGGTCTTATCAGTTTTAAAGAACTCGCTTTTTCTAAGTACGCAGGAAAATCAGTTTGGTTTACATTTAGCCCAATTCCGATGACAGAGGATGCAATTTTTGCTCCTTTTAAGCTATTTTCAACTAAAACTCCGCAAATTTTCTTGTTTACTGCCAAAATGTCGTTAGGCCATTTAATGGTTACTTTCGGAATTTCTAAGCCTGTTAAAACTTGGTAAATGGATAAAGAAACTGCAAAATTTAAATACCTTCTTTTCGAAATATCTAAATCAGAAAAACGAACAAAAACACTAAATATCAAGTTCTTATAAGGCTCTGAAACCCAAATACTGCCTTGTTGCCCACGACCATTTACTTGGCTATCTGTAACAACAATTGTATAATTTTCTAAGACAGAATTAGATGCCATTTCTTTTAAAAAAGAATTGGTAGAATCGATGGCACTAAGTTTGATTCTTTTCAAGTGTTAAATAAAGTGTAAACAAGTTCAATATTACATAAAATAGTCGCAAAAAAATAATAACTTTGCGTTTAAATTAGAAAAAAATTAATGACAAATAAACAAGTAAGTACAGATGATTTAATATCTGTAATAATTCAGGGAATTGAGGAAGTTAAAGGAGAAGATATTCAATTACTTGACTTACGCGAAATTGAAAATACCGTTTGCGATTATTTTATAATTTGCTCTGGTAACTCTAACACACAAGTAAAAGCAATTTCTGGTTCGGTTCAAAAAATGGTGAGTAAACAGCTAAAAGATAAGCCTTGGCATATAGAAGGTGAAAATATTGCTGAATGGATTCTAATGGACTACGTAAACGTTGCAGTACATATCTTTCAAAAACAAACAAGAGATTTTTATGACATTGAAGGTCTTTGGGGAGATGCAAAAATTACAGAAATAAAACCAGCTTAAATTTTTAGATTTTATAAAAAATGAACGAAAATAAAAAAGACAACAACACAAATGTACCAAAATTTAAGTTTAACGCTTATTGGATTTACGGTGCAATTTTAGTATTACTAATTGGATTTCAATTTTTTAGTAGCGGAGATTTAGCTACTAAAAGCATTTCTAAAAACGAATTTAATGAAGTTTTAAGAGATAACGATATTTCTAAAATTATTGTAGTTAATAACAACGTCGCTCAGGTTTTTATAAAAGAAGAAGCAATTAAGAAAGAAAAATATCAGAAATTAATAAATTCTACATTTTATAGAAAAGGATCTTCTTTGTATGAATATAATTTTGGTGATTTACAAAATTTCGAAAACAATTTACAAGAAGCAAAAAAAGAAAACAATTTAACTTTCGATTTAAAAAACGAAAGTAGAACAAGCATGATAGATACCTTAATTGGTTTTTTACCTTTTATTATCTTAATTGCTATTTGGTTATTCTTTATGCGTAGAATGTCTGGCGGTGGCGCTGGTTCTGGCGGTGGTGGCCAAATATTTAACATTGGTAAATCGAAAGCCAAGTTATTTGATAAAGACACGAAAGTAAAAACAACTTTCGAAAATGTAGCAGGTTTAGAAGGTGCTAAAGAAGAAGTGCAAGAAATTGTAGATTTCTTAAAAAACCCAGAGAAATATACTTCTCTTGGTGGTAAAATACCAAAAGGTGCTTTATTAGTAGGACCTCCGGGAACTGGTAAAACTTTATTAGCAAAAGCCGTTGCAGGTGAAGCTGGTGTACCTTTCTTCTCTCTATCAGGATCAGACTTTGTAGAGATGTTTGTTGGGGTTGGTGCTTCTAGAGTTAGAGACTTGTTTAAACAAGCTGCACAAAAATCGCCTTCAATTATTTTTATTGATGAGATTGATGCTATTGGTAGAGCTCGTGGTAAAAATAGCATGACAGGTGGTAACGATGAAAGAGAAAATACATTAAACCAACTGTTAACAGAAATGGATGGTTTTGGTACAGATACAAACGTAATTGTTATTGCTGCAACTAACAGAGCAGATGTTTTAGATAGTGCACTTATGCGTGCTGGTAGATTCGATAGACAAATTTATGTAGACCTACCAAATATAAACGAACGTAAAGCAATTTTTGAGGTTCATATCAAACCTTTAAAATTAGCAGACGATGTTAATGTTGAGTTTTTAGCGCAACAAACACCTGGTTTTTCTGGTGCAGATATTGCTAACATGTGTAACGAATCTGCTTTAATTGCTGCCAGAAATGGTAAAACTGCAATTCATCATCAAGACTTTTTAGATGCTGTAGATAGAATTGTTGGTGGTTTAGAAAAGAAAAACAAGGTAATTACACCTAAAGAGAAAAAAGTAATTGCTTATCACGAAGCAGGTCACGCAACGGTAAGTTGGATGTTAGAACATGCTGCACCATTAGTTAAAGTAACTATTGTACCTAGAGGACAATCTTTAGGAGCTGCATGGTACCTACCAGCAGAAAGATTAATTGTGCAGACCGAGCAAATGTTAGACGAAATGTGTGCTACACTTGGTGGTAGAGCAGCAGAAAAAATAATTTTTGATAAAATATCTACAGGTGCTTTAAGTGATTTAGAAAAAGTGACGAAGCAAGCAAGAGCAATGATAACTGTTTATGGTTTAAATGAAGAGGTTGGTAATGTTACATATTACGATTCTTCTGGAAATGATTCTTTTGTGAAACCATACAGTGATGACACAGCTAAAAGAATAGACCAAGAAATTTCTAAGTTGATCGAAAATCAGTACCAAAGAGCTATTGAGTTATTAGACAACAATAAGGAAAAATTAACAGTTTTAGCAGAGTTACTTTTAGAGAAAGAAGTTATCTTTAAAGACGATTTAGAAAAAGTATTTGGTAAAAGACCATTTGAAGCATTAGATGCTGAAGTAAAAGTAGAAAAATTGATTGAAGAAGAAGTGAGTGTTCCCCCAGCAGCAGAAAGCACTGAGGAATAATTTAATATTCGACAATTAAGAATGAATTTTTTAAAAAAGATATTTAACATACCGGTTAAAGAAGATAAAGAAATCCAAAGACAGGAAGTAAACCTGTCTTTGGATGATCTTTTTGTACATAACTTTATCGAAAAAGGAGGTAAATTTTTATATTGTTTAAAGAAAGAAGAAGTTTTAGAAAACCTTAAGCGTATTCTTTCTGAAAATAATTGGAAAGAAATTTTACTTACAAATGATAATTTACGCAGGTTTATAGACGAAGATAAAATTGCAATACACAGTAATTTAAAAAAATCTGTGCCATTTTTTACTTCTTGCGAACATTTAATTGCAGATAAAGGAGAAGTTTTATTTTCTTCTAATCAATTAAAGAGTACCAAATTATCAGAATTATCAGAAAACTTTATTGTTTACGCCACAACTAGTCAGCTAGTTAGAAATACTGGCGAAGGCTTGACAGGTATCAAAACAAACTCTAAAGAAACTTTACCTACAAATATATCTTCAGTAAAAAATTATGAGATTAATAAAAAAGATGATAATTTTTTAAATTATGGCAACAGTAATACAAAAAACTTATATTTGCTGCTGTTAGAAGATTTATAATATGCGCAACCTTTTAAGAAGGAGTTTTTCTGGAATCATTTATGTTTTAATTTTTATATCTGCTATTCTTTTTTCTAAAGAATCTTATATGGCTTTAATTGCATTTTTTGGTTTTGTTGCCATTTGGGAACTTTCAAAAATGATTAATTTAAAAAGTTTAGGTGCTTATTTACTTTTTGCTCTTTCTCTTTTTCTTATTATCAAAAGA
>JAHDHO010000112.1 GCA_020631275.1 Polaribacter sp.
TGTTAAGTTTCTAGTTAAGTGATATTTTATAGCTAAGTTTAATGAGTCTTTTTGAGTCATCGCTTTTCTTACACCATTGATGTATTTGTCTTTTTCACTTAATTGAGCAATAACAGTTTTAATATTATCTGAAGAAGATTGCGTTAAAACAGTTAAATTTTCAACTTGTTTTAAAGCCGTTTTTTTATCGTCTTTTAAATATTTAACTTGTTCTGTTAAAGCAAAAATTTTCCCTTCTTCTTTTTCCTTTTCAATTAAACATTTTTGTAAATTAGTTTTTACAGCTAATAATTCCTCTTCTGCTTTCGTTTTCTCTGCCTGTAACGCTACAAATTCCTTCTTAGAAACACAAGAACTAACTAAAATTGTAGATAATAAGATTAAAGATATTTTCTTCATTTTTTCTGCTTAATGATTTAATTATTCGAACAAATTTAATAAAATCAAAGAACAAAAAGTACGATTAACAATATTTTGTGAAAAATTATAGACTATTTTTGCCTGTATTAAACTTTTATTATGAAAAATTACCCATATGTTCTATTGTTAATTTGCTCTTTAAGCCTTTCTTCTTGTTTTAAAGATGCGCATAAAAAAAATCACACATTTAAAGGATCCGTATTTGGAACAACTTATAAGATTACCTATTTAAATACTGATGAAAATTACCTAGAAGAGATTGATAGTTTATTTCTTAAGATGAACAGTTCCTTATCAACTTATATTTCAGATTCAGAAATTTCTAGAGTAAATAGAGATGAGAAAAATGTAGAATTAGATCCTTATTTTATAGAAGTTTTTAAAAAATCTAAAAGAATTTTTAAAGAAACTGATGGTTACTTCGATCCAACAGTAGGTAATTTGGTAAACGCTTGGGGTTTTGGTCCAAAGAAAACAAAAATTGATCTAACAGAGTTAGAGGTTCAAAAGGAAATGCAATTTGTAGGTTTTGATAAATTACAATTAGAAAACACAATAATAAAGAAAGAAATACCTGGAATTTATTTAGATTTTAATTCAATAGCTAAAGGTTTTGGTATAGATGTAGTTGCTCGTTTTCTAGAAAATAAAAATATAAAGAATTATTTAGTAGAAATAGGTGGAGAGATAAGAACAAAAGGCTTTAAAGAGAATGATGAACCTTGGCTAATAAAATTAGTAGATCCTATAAATACAGATGGCTCTGGTTTTAAAACACTGAACCTTTCTAATAAGTCAATGGCAACTTCTGGTAATTATAGAAAATATAGGATATCAGAATCTGGAAAAAAGTTTGTACATACTGTAAACCCAAAAACCGGTTATGCGCATGAGAGTAATTTGTTAAGTGCATCTGTAATTGCAGATTTAGATTGTGCAGATGTAGACGCTTATGCTACTGCATTTATGGCAATGGGATTAGAAAAAACCAAAGATTTTCTGAGTAAAAACACTAAAATAAAAGCAATTATATTATATACAGATGAAAACGGAAATTTAGAAGAATATACTAATTATACCTACAAGTAGGTAGTAAATTTTGGCAATAAAATGGCTATTTTTTTTTATATTGCAGCCTAAAGTACTCAATACCCAACATTTACTATGAAAAAACAATTGCTATCTATTTTATTCGCTACATTTTTTTGTAGCTTTTATGCTCAAAACAATTCAGAAATTGCCAACGTATATATAAATAGAGCTAATACTGCTATTGAAGAAAGTATAGACTATAAAGAAGCACTAGATCTTTTTGAAAAAGCTATGAAATACATGGATACCGTAACAAAACCCTCTGTTGCAGATCTAGGAGCAAGAATATACTATGAATTAAAAAATTACAGACAAGCTCAAAAATATTCTAAACAATATTTTTTACTAGCTAAAAATAAAAATTCTGAAACGTATCAACAGCAATTAGAATTATTTGTTACTATTGATGAAGAATTGAAAGAGCAAATAGAAAGAGAAAGAATATTAGAAGAAGAGAGAATTAGAAAATCTAAAGAGCTTAAAAAAATTGATTCTTTAAAATCTATATGGAAAAACACCTCTATGGATATGGCTTTAAAAGTAGACAGTGTTTATACTTTTAACGCTAACAATTACGCATTGTTTTCTAAAGAAGGAAAGTTTGGTGTTATAAATGATAAAGCAGAAATAATTATTGAAGCTAAAGAATACTCAAATGCTATTAATTTTGGTGGTTATTTTTTATTGTTAAATAAAGTAAAAGAAGCAACTAAAATTTACAGTTTCAATACAAATATTGGTACTGGTTCGTTATTACCAAACCCATCAGATTTTAATGCACTTTCTACTCATTTTGGTAAAGTAATGTTGCCAAGAGAAAATGGTAGGTTAATAACCTATCCTAATAATTCGTATGAGCCATTAGTTTATGATTTAAATCAAGGTAAAATAGTTAGAATTTCTAACAAAGAAGATTTAATGAAAGATTTAAAAAAGAATGATGTTTTAAGAAAATACAATAAAGATGGTGAGGTAAAAGTAGATAAAGATTGGTATTTATTTGGAGGTCATTTAGGTGGTGGAATTTATCCGTTATACACAGAAGGTGATTATAGTGTTAAGGCTTTTTTGTGTTCTGTAGATGGCACAATGTTATATGCTAGTTCTAAATACGAATATATTGGTTCTTTTCACGATAACAAAGCACAAGCTGTAAAGGGAGATACTATTTCTTGGGTTAACCAAAACGGAACAAAAGTATCAGATGCAAAAGATAGTAAAGCAACTTACAAAGGAGATTCAAAAGTGGTGAAAATTGAAGATGGTATTTATCAAGTATTTAAGAATGGAGTAATTATTAAAGGAGATAAAATGTTAGAAAAATTACCAGATTATTTAAGGAAGTTTCAGTAAACTAAATTATTTATAACATACAGGAAGAATTTCATTCTTCATTAAACAAAATCGTTCTAGTTTCTCTGGAGCGATTTTTTTAGTATAATCAACTTCATCAACCTTAAAACCAATTGCACGCAGTTTATCAAAATAATCTCTACCATAAACTCTAACATGGTCATATTGGCCAAAAATTTTTGCACGCTCTTTTCTATCTGTTATAGAGTCGTCTTCAAAAGTTTTTTCTCTTGATAAATCTTGCGGAATTTGAAAAATACCAAAACCGCCTGGTTTTAAAACTCGATACAATTCTTGCATTGCTTTAGTATCATCTGGTATGTGTTCTAAAACATGATTGCAAAAAACAACATCGAATTCATTATTTTTAAATGGTAAATCACAAATATCTGCTTTTACATCTGCAATAGGAGATTCTAAATCTGATGTTAAATAATTAAGATTTTCTTGTTTTCTAAAGATGTCTAAAAAACATTGTTCTGGAGCAATATGTAAAACGTTTAGTTTTTTTGTTGAGGTAAAGAAATTAGTTTCATCTTTAAGAAAAAGCCACATTAAACGATGTCTTTCTAAAGAAAGTGTAGAAGGAGAAAGAGCATTCTCTCTTTGATTTCCATACCCGTAAGGTAGAAATTTTTTAAAACTTCTACCATCTATCGGATCTGTAAAGTTATCTCCTTTTAAATACCAAGCTATTGTTGGTCTAACTAAGTAACTTGCTTTTATAAGCCAAGGTCTTGGTATGGTATTTAATATGGTTTTAAATATAGACATTAACTGTTATTTACTGTCTAAATTCGTCTTCTTCTGTCGTTTCAATTCCAAGAGCTTCGTGCACATATTTAAATGTTGAAAGCAATTCTGGTTTTCCGTTTAAAATTGCAACATCGTGCTCAAAATGAGCAGATGGTTTACCGTCTAAAGTTGTTATTGTCCAACCATCAGAATGTTGTCTTATTTTTTGAGTTCCTAAATTTGTCATTGGTTCTATTGCTACAACCATTCCTTCAACAAACTTTTTTCCTCTTCCTCTTTTTCCGTAGTTTGGCATTTCTGGGTCTTCGTGCATTTCTCTACCCAAACCATGACCTACAAGTTCTCTAACAACTCCGTAACCATGGTCTTCTGTAAATTTCTGAATTGCATAACCTACATCGCCAACTCTGTTACCAACTTTAAATTCTCTTATACCAACATACAAACTTTCTCTTGTTACATCTAAAAGTTTTTTTGTTGCAGGTTCTATTTCGCCTACAGCAAAAGTATATGCATGATCGCCATAAAAACCATTTTTTATTGCACCACAATCAATAGAAATTATATCGCCTTCTTTTAAAAGATCTTTATTAGGAATACCATGAACAACTTGTGAGTTCGGACTCATACAAAGCGTGTTCGGAAAATCATATAATCCTAAAAAACCAGGAATAGCACCTTCTGCTCTAATAAATTCTTCTGCTAATTTATCTAAATATAAAGTTGAAACACCAGGTTTAACTTCTTTAGCAAGCATACCTAATGTTTTAGAAACTACCAATGCACTTTCACGCATAATTTCTATTTCTTCTTTGGTTTTAATCTTTATCATGTTAAAAAAATTGAACCACAAAGTTAGTATAATTTAAGTAATTTGTAGATAGATTTTGTTATTTGAAGAAAGAGAAAAAACCTTTTTTCTTTTTTGGTTCTGGTTCGTGGTTAAAAATTTGCTTGTAAACTTCTGTCCAACCAATAAAACCGCCAACATTTCTATCATCAATAAAAATATCGGCGCTAATTTTTCTACTGTATTTTTCATCGTAAATTTCTTCTGGATAACTTTTGTTTACTGCATAAAATTCGATTCCGTTTTCTTTGCAAAAAGCGACAGCTTCATCTAATCTAGAACCACTTCTATACGTCCATAAGATTAGCCTAAAGCCTTCCGCTTGTAGTTTTCTTAAGGTTTCAAAAGCAAAAAGTTGTGTTTTGCCTATTTTAGGATAACCGTCTTCAACAATAGTACCGTCAAAATCTACAGCAATAAGTAAATTGTTGTTTTTCATTTATTTACTTCTGTCGTAAGAATGTTTATATGGTTTATTTGTAACTATTTTAAGTATGTCTTTTTCTAAAGATTCTCTTGCGTATTCTACATATCGCCCTACTTCTTCATTGTTTTTGTAAAAAATAAATGTTGGAACCCTTTTAATATTAAAACCTTCTTGTAAATTATCTGGTGTTCTTTTAGATCGATTTACAGTAATAAGCTCTATATTTTTAAGGTTGAAATTTGCCATTTCTAGAATTTTATAAAAACGCGGTGTTTCTCTTTTGCTATCACCACACCAAGTTCCCATAAAACCTTTAATTTTATAACCTTTCAAAGCTTTTTTTAAAGCTTCTATTGTTGCGGCGTCTGGTTTGTAAGATTCATAATTTTTTGTAAACCAAGCATTATATGGTGCTTGATTAAAAGATTCTTTATTAGCAAAACCAATTAAATCACCTCTTTTATTTTTTTCGGCTGTAATTTCTTGTTGTGCGCTGCAAGAGTTTAATACAGCGATAAAAATTAATAATATAATTTTTTTCATTGAGTTTTTTTAGATTTTACAATAAAGAATGTTGTGTCATTTCTTCTGGTTGTTCTACTCCCATTAATTCTAAAATTGTTGGTGCTACATCACCCAAGATACCACTTTTTATAGACTTAATATCTTTATCTATTAAAACAAAAGGTACAGGGTTAGTTGTGTGTGCTGTATGAGGTGAACCATCTGGATTCATCATTGTTTCACAATTACCATGATCTGCAATTAATAAAATAGAATAATCATTGTCTAGACCAGTTTCTATAACCTCTTTTGCACAAGCGTCTACAGCTTCACAAGCTTTTATTGCAGCTTCCATAATACCCGTATGACCAACCATATCTCCGTTTGCAAAATTTAAACAAACAAAATCAACTTCGCCTTTTTCTAAATCTTCACACAAAGCATCTTTTAATTCATAAGCAGACATTTCTGGTTTTAAATCGTATGTAGCTACTTTTGGAGAGTTTCTTAGAATTCTAGATTCTCCCTCAAAAGGAGCTTCTTGTCCTCCTGAAAAGAAAAAAGTTACGTGCGGATATTTTTCTGTTTCTGCAATTCTAATTTGTTTTTTACCAGCTTTAGATAAAACTTCTCCTAAGGTATTTTTAATATTATCGTTGCTGTAAATTACATTAATTCCTTTAAAACTCTCGTCATATAAGGTAATAGTTGTGTAATATAAATCTAATTTTTTCATTCCAAATTCCGGAAAATCATTCTGTGACAAAGCATTTGTTAATTCTCTTCCTCTGTCTGTTCTGTAATTGAAAAATAAGACAACATCTCCTTCTTTAATTTGTGCTTTCGGATTGCCATTATTATCTGTAACAATTATTGGTGTATGAAATTCATCTGTAATACCAGCCTCATAATTTGCATTCATTTCGGCAAGAACATCTGTTGTTTTTTTACCAATTCCGTTAACAACGCCATCATAAGCTTCTTTTACACGTTCCCATCTGTTATCTCTATCCATTGCATAATAGCGCCCAGTTACAGAAGCTAATTCCCCTGTACTTTCTTGCATGTATTCTTGAATATCATTAATAAAAAACGTACCCGACTTTGGGTCGCAATCTCTACCATCTGTAAAAGCATGTAGGTAAACATTTTCTAATTGATTTTCTTTGGCCACATCTAAAATTCCTTTTAAATGGTTAATGTGTGCATGAATGCCACCATTAGAAACCAAACCAAGTAAATGTATGTCTTTATTGTTTTCTTTTGCATAATTAAAAGTGTCTAAAAGCACTTTTTCTTTACCTAACGTTTTTTCGTCTACAGCTTTATTAATTCTAGCTAAATTTTGATACACAATTCTACCCGCACCCAAATTCATATGTCCAACTTCAGAATTACCCATTTGACCTTCTGGCAAACCAACATGCAAGCCATCTGTTCTTAATTCTGCATGCGGATATTTGTCATACAAACTATTAATAAAAGGTGTTTTTGCGTTGTATATTGCAGATACTTTTGGGTCTTGAGTTATTCCCCAACCATCTAAAATCATTAAGATTACTTTCTTGTCCATTTTTCTAAAATTATACAGTAAAAATAAGAAAGTTTTTTGTCTTCTTATTAAGTTTTTACGAAACCGATAGCGTAAAATTACTAGTCATATTCTTGCTTTTATTGAAATGTAACATTATTCGCATCAAAAAAATAAACTTTCATGAATTAGAAATAAAGAATTATTATTTTAATCCGTAATTTTGTAAGAATAATTCAATAAATAGAAGAATATGCAGTTTCAATTGAATGATGTCACAAAAAAGTTACCAAAACACTTACATAAGTTTGTAGTTAAACAACCTTATGACGAATATACAGCGCAAAACCAAGCAGTTTGGCGTTATGTAATGAGAATTAATGTTGATTATTTAAGCAAAGTTGCGCATAATTCTTATATAAAAGGATTGGATAAAACAGGAATTTCTACAGAGGTTATACCACACATGGAAGGTATGAATCGTATTCTAAAAGACATAGGTTGGGCTGCAGTTTCCGTAGACGGATTTATACCACCAAATGCTTTTATGGAATTTCAAGCATATAATGTTTTGGTAATTGCATCAGACATGAGAACTATAAATCATATAGAATATACGCCTGCGCCAGACATTATTCATGAAGCTGCTGGTCATGCGCCAATAATTGCAAACCCAGAATATGCTGAGTATTTAAGAAGATTTGGTGAAATAGGATGTAAAGCAATTTCTTCTGCCAAAGATTATGAAATGTATGAAGCAATTCGACTATTATCTATTTTAAAGGAAGATCCAAATTCTTCTGAAAAAGAGATTACAGAGGCGCAAGAAAGAGTAGAATATTTGCAAGAAAATATGGGTGAATTATCTGAAATGGCACAGATAAGAAACTTACATTGGTGGACTGTTGAGTACGGATTGATAGGAACTCTAGAAAACCCTAAGATTTATGGAGCCGGTTTACTTTCTTCTATAGGTGAAAGTGCATGGTGTATGAAAGATGAGGTTGTGAAAAAGCCATATTCTATCGAAGCTGCAAATATTAATTTTGATATTACAAAACCACAACCACAATTATTTGTAACTCCAGATTTTGCTCATTTGAGTTTAGTTTTAGAACAATTTGCCAATAAAATGGCAATTAGAAAAGGAGGTTTATCTGGTTTAAGAAAACTGATAGAATCTAAAAACCTTGGTACGATTGAACTTAGTACGGGTATTCAAATTTCTGGTGTTTTTACAAATGTTATAGCCGACGAAAATAACAAGCCAATTTATTTTCAAACAACAGGGCCAACAGCTTTGTCTAATAGAGATAAAGAGTTAATTGGTCATGGTATAGAAAAACACGCAGATGGTTTTGGTAGCCCAATTGGTAAATTAAAAGGAATTAATATTCCTATAGAAAACATGAGTCCGAGAGATTTAGAAGCTTACCAAATTTATGAAGGCAAAACAATTGCTTTAGAGTTTGAAGGTGGTTTAAAAGTGGTTGGAAATGTAATTACTGGTACAAGAGATTTAAAAGGAAAAATATTAATTATTTCTTTTGAAAACTGTACAGTTACTCACAACGATAAGGTTTTATTTCTACCAGAATGGGGAATTTATGATATGGCTGTTGGTAAAGATGTTGTTTCGGCTTATGCTGGTGCAGCAGATATCAATTCTTTTGAAGATACAACTGAAGTATCAAAAACAAAAACACATAAAATTAAGTATTCTGATGATCAAAAGAGATTGTATAGTCTATACAGTAAAGTAAGAGAAATTAGAACTACAAAAAAGGTATCAGAAAAAGAAATTGAATCTATTTATAATGACCTTTTAAATAATTACAAAAATGATTGGTTGTTGCTTTTAGAGTTGTATGAATTAGCAATAGCATATAATTTAAGCATTCAAAAAAATATTCTAAATTCTTTAGAGGTTTTAAAAAGTAATAATAGTTACACAAAATTGATAGAAAATGGTTTAGCTTTGTGTCATTAATCAAAATAACAACATAACATGGGCTTATTTAGCATGTTTAAAAGAAATGATATGAGTGCAGAAATTAAAGAATATTTACAAAAAGATGCTGTAATTTTAGATGTTAGAACTTTAGAAGAATGGAATGAAGGACATATAGAATCTTCTAAACACATTGTTTTAAATTTAATTCCGTTAGAAATAGAGCAAATAAAATCTTGGAACAAACCTGTAATTGCAGTTTGTAGAAGTGGAGGTAGAAGTGGGCAAGCAGCTCAGTTTTTAGCTCAAAA
>JAHDHO010000113.1 GCA_020631275.1 Polaribacter sp.
AAAATAGAGACGGAACAAAAGAATTTGTTTTAAGTTTCTCTGGAAAATTGAAAAATAATGATGCTAATTTTGGTATAGAAAGTCATTGGAATATTGATAAATATGAAGCTGGAGCAACTTTTTATAACTTTCAAATTTGGACGAATACAATTGATGATTTATTTACTTTAGGTGAAGAAACTTTAGAACTTTTCGACATTCAGAAGCCAATATCAGATTATAACAACTCTACACCACCACCAGTTTTTGTTAAAAAAGGTATTTATAAAAATGGTGCATTAGAATTAGAATTGGTAAATGTAAGTAGAAGTAAAACGATTGTGATAGATGCTGGTTTTAAAAGAACAGAAACTTCTGAAACAGAATATTTTAATGAAACTATAGATTTAGAACCTGGTTATATTACAAATCTTAAAATAGAAACGGGTAATATTTTTGATATAGGTTTTAGAATCGAAAATGATGGAAACAGAACCCCAGATGATGTATTTATGTCTGATGGTGTTTGGGGTAAAGATGATTCTCCTGAAGGAACTACAGTAACCAATTTTGAAATTACTCAAAATGAGAGTTTGTATACCGGCACTGGTTATAAAGTAGAAAGAGATATTGCTTTAAAAGCGACTACAAATTCATATGTTTCTGCATATAGAAGTTTTACGCCAACATTTAAAACAGTAGATTTATCAGAATATAATGCATTAGAATTTTCGGCAACAGGAAATAGCGATGTAGAAATAACAATTGTAAAAGAAGGAATTGATCAATGGGAAAATCAGTTTAAGAAAACCGTAAAATTAACTGAGGAAAGTAATGATTTCGTAATTTCTTTAGATCATTTTAAGTCTTTAACAGTGAATAATTTCGATTTGTCTGATGTTGTTTCTATTGTATTTACAATGTCTTCTGATGGTGTTACAACAGTAGAAAAAGAATTGGCAATTAAAGATTTAGTTTTTACTCAGAAAACATTAAGTGTAGATAACAATGTAGTTGAAGAAGGAGAAACAATATTATATCCAAACCCTATGAAGTTAAGTACAGAATTAAGTTTTTACTCTGAAGTAGAAGCAAGATCTAAGCTAGAAGTATATAACATAACAGGCGCTTTGTTAAAAAGAACCTATTTTGATACAAAGTTTGGTAATAATAAAATCGTATTAGAAAAAGAGAAATTAAGTGCTGGTTTTTACTTTGTAAAACTTTCTAATAACAACAGAACTTATAAGACAAAGAAACTTATAATTGAATAGAATTGATTTTTAATTTTTGAATTTAAAAACCGCATCTAAGTTATCTTAAATGCGGTTTTTTTATTGATTAATTATTTTTTTTTCTTGGTGGCGGTGGTGGCGGAATGTCATTTCCTGTTCTCTTTTTCCAATCTTGATATGCTTTCTTAGCTTTTAAAATTTCTTCTTTAGAAGCATTAGGTACTGGAGGAGGAGGTGGAATTAATAATTTATCTTCTTCAGTTAACTCATTCCTTAATTTATAAAAAACTAAATTGTTTTTTTTCAACTTTAAATACGGGTCATGTGGAGGAATTGGTCTTTTCGTTTTTTTCTTCTCACTTTTTGTTAAGTTAAAATATACAGTACCCAATATAGAAAAATTTGTATTAAGTATATTTTGTCTTTCTTTTGAACTATTTACATAATGAGGTATTTCAGTTCTTTTAGACTCGTATAATTTATTTAATTTATTATAATTTTCAAGATCATAAAATTCAGAAACGTCATCGATCATTTTTCTTATTTCGTAATCATTTTTATAAGATTTTTGTTCAACTATTTCAGTAATTTCTTTATTGTAATTTTTTTTAAAGCTCTCAAAATCTGCTACCCTTTTTTTATTATTAGCTTCATAATATTTTGTAGTTTCTAAATGCGCTTGATTTTCTTGAGGAAAACGTTTACTACGTGCATTTTTATATACAAAACTGTTTGAATATCTAGCAAAGTCTGTGTGCTTATAATTATTAAGTGTTTCATTTTTAACCACTTTTCCATCTAGCCAAACAGCAAATTTGCTATTATCTTTTAAAGCTTCAAATTGTGCTTTAGTAGGTGTAACTTTTTTTAATTTTAATGGTGGAGGCGGAGGAAGTACAAGCCTTTTCTTTTCTTCATTTGTCAATTCAGTATATAACTTAGAAACTTTTTTTCCCTCCTTATTTTTATACGTTACGTATGCGTTTCTATTTATATAATTTTTATAAACTTCATTTTCCGTTATAATTCCTTTTCTAGGTAGCTCTTCAACTACTTCAATAATTTCTTGTTTTTCTTGCGCTTCAATTCTTTCTGCAAACAGAAAAACAAAACCTGCTAATAGCGGAATTACCGCCAGCTTTTTAATCCATATTTTAGATTGTGAACTTTGTGTTGTCATCATTTTTAATCTTTTTTTAGTAAGTGAATAATTCAAATTACTGGCCAAGTAATATTCGTTGTTCCAAGCAGCTTTATTCAATAATAAATGCTGATATTGAAATGTATTTTTATGGTGATGTATAACTTTTTCGTCAGCTAAAAATTCATGATTTAATTGTACCGCTTTTTTAAGAAATATAAATAGCGGATTTATCCAAAATAGAATTTGTAAAAACTCAATTAAAAGTACATCAATGGTATGTTTTTGTGTAACGTGTGTTAATTCGTGTGTAAAAAGTTCTTCTTCGATATTGCCATTTTCATATTCGTTTTTATTAATGAAAATCGCTTTCCAAAAAGTATGTGGTAAAATTTTATCATCTACTAAAACTAAGGTTGCATTAGCATGATTTATCTTTTCATTCAATCTGATTTTCTGAATTATTTTAAATAAATTTCTTCCAAAACGAATTAGTAATAACGATGATATCAATAAGTAAAAGCCTGCAAAGTATTTGGTATAATCTATTACTTCTTCAACTTCTATAGTTGCCATGTTTTCAGGGCTAAATTTCGGCTCAGTTAATGTTGTTACTGCTGTTAATGTTTCTGGAATTGAGTTAGTTGTTATAGTTGCAAAAGGTATTAATAATGAGATAACAACACCAATTAATAAATAGAATCTATTAAAACTGTGCATTTTTTCTTTCTCTAAAATAAAGTGATAGAAAAATAGCAGCAATGCTAAACAACTTGCAGATTTTATGAAGTAGCTTATCATTTTTGTTGCTTTTTAATTTGACTGTCAATAATTTTTTTTAGGTCTTCTAATTCTTCTGTAGATAAATTGGTTTCTTTAGTAAAAAAAGAAGCAAATTGACTGGCAGAATCATTAAAAAAGTTTTTTATCAAACCGTTTACATGATTAGAAAAATAATCTGTCTTTTTAATGATTGGATAATATTCTCTTGATTTACCAAATAATTTATAGTCTATAAAACCTTTGTCAGAAATCCTTTTTAATAAGGTAGCAACAGTTGTTGTTGCCGGTTTTGGCTCAGGAAAATCTTCTAATAAATCTTTTAAAAATGCTTTTTTACGTTTCCATAAATATTGCATTAATTGTTCTTCGGTTTTGGATAACTGCATAATCTGATTATTTTACTCTACAAACATAGAACAAAAAACTGAATTCTACAAATGTAGAGTCAAAATAGACTGGTTGATTTTGCTATATTTGTTGAATCTATTAAGGAATAATAAAAGAGAAAAAATGAAAAATAAAATTATATTACTACTTGGTTTAGTGCTTTTTACATCTTGTGCAACTAAGAAATTTAAAGAAAGGTGGTTAAAAAAAGAAGCGCCAGAAATGTTTAAAGCAAGGTTTGAAACAACTCAAGGTAATTTTGATATAGAAGCAAAAAGAGCTTGGTCTCCGGCAGGTGTAGATAGGTTATATCAATTAATTAAATATGAATATTATAAAGATGTTGCTATTTTTAGAGTTGTACCAAATTTTGTTGCTCAGTTTGGTATTCATAACGATTCTATAATTAATAAAAGTTGGTCTAATAAAGGTTTTGTTGATGAACCTGTGATTATGAAAAATGAAGCTATGACAATTGCCTTTGCAAGAAGCGGAGTTGAAACAAGAACGAATCAGATTTTTATTAATTTAAAGAATAATGCTAGATTAGATACCATAGAATATTCTGGCGTTAAAGGTTTTCCGGTAATTGCTAAAGTAACATCGGGTAAAGAAAATATTTTAAAGTTTTATGATGGTTACGGAGATAAATTAGGAAGACAACAAGGTAAGATAAACAAACTTGGTAATGCTTTTCTAAAGGAGAAATACCCAAAGGTAGATTATATTTTAAAAGCCTATTTTATTAAATAAAAAAAGCCGCATATTGCGGCTTTTTTTTTCTTAATTTTTAACAGAAATATAAAAATTTGGATCAATTTTAAAATCAGTTTCTTTTTCTTTTAAGATAATTTCTTGTTTTTCTGTAGAAGGATAAATCCACTTTACTTTATCATTTAAATAAACTTTTAATGGCATATTAAAATTATCTACAACATTAATCCAGCTATAAGTTAGGGTGTTATTTTTAATTTTATAAGTAAAAGTCGGTATTTTTTTATTTCTTAAATATTGATCAAAAAAAGTTTTTAAATTGATACCTATTTCCTCACTTAAAAAGTTTTCAATCTGCTTTGTAGTTACAGTTTGATGATAAAACACTTTATTCATTTTTCGTAAAATACTGCGCCATTTTTCATCATTATTAACCAATTGCCTTAAAGTATGTAACATATTTCCACCTTTATTGTACATATCTCCAGATCCTTCTTTGTTAACATTGTATTTGCCAATTATTGGTGCTTTATTACTGATAGAATTTCTTAAACCAATTACATATTCTGATGCTGCTTTTTTACCGTAATAATAATCTATAAATAAGCTTTCAGAATAATTTGTAAAACTTTCATGAATCCACATATCTGCAATGTCTTTGTTGGTAATGTTATTTGCAAACCATTCGTGGCCTGCTTCATGAATTATTATAAAATCAAATTTTAAACCCCAACCAGTACCAGATAAATCTCGACCAAGATAACCCTGTTTGTATTGATTGCCATAAGTAACAGAACTTTGATGTTCCATGCCCAAATAAGGCACTTCTACCAATTTAAAACCATCTTCATAAAAAGGATACGGGCCAAACCAATGCTCAAATGCTTTCATCATTTTTGGAGCATCTTTAAAATGTTTTTTGGCCTTATCTAAATTGTATTTTAAAACATAGTAATCCATGTCTAAGTTTCCTTTTTCACCATCATATATTTCAGAAAAATGTGCGTAATCTCCAATATTTACATTTACACCATAATTATTTATAGGGTTGTCTATGTACCAATTGTAGGTAGTGTAATCTCCATGTTTCTTTACGCTTTCTAATCTTCCGTTAGAAACATCCATTAAATAACTTGGAACTGTAACGCTAATGCGCATATTTTCTACTTCATCATACATATGGTCTTTACAAGGCCACCAAACACTAGCACCTAAACCTTGGCAAGAAGTTGCTACAAAATGATTACCGTTTTTATCTTTTCTCCATGAAAAACCACCATCCCAAGGTGCTCTAATTGCCTCTTTTGGATTTCCTTTGTAATGTACAATAATACTATCTGTACTGCCTATTATTTGCTTTTTTAAAAGCTTTACAAAGTGGGCATTTCCATCATGAATAACTTCTAATTCTTTTTCATCTTGCGTAACCTTTGTAATTATTAAAGGAGCTTGCAAATCTATTTGCATTGTATTATTCTCACTTAAAACTTTATATTTTATAGTGTTTTTACCAGAAATAAATTTTTTGTCTGGATTTACTTTTACATCTAAATGGTAATACGTTAAATCCCACCAAATTCTCTCTGGTGTAATACTTCCTCTTAAAGTATCTTGTCTTGTAAAGTTGTTTTTTTCGGTCAATAAACCTTGAGCTTTACAAGAAAAAAAGCTTGTAGAAAGAAAAAGAATTAAAAGTAATTTTTTCATGAATTATTTAATTTTAAAACCTTTTGCTGGTTTGGCATCTAATAAATGTGTTACAAAATAATCCCAACGTTTTCTAGTCATGTAGTTTGTCATGTTGCCATAACCATGTCTTTTATTCGGGTACAAAATCATATCGAAATCTTTGTTCGCATTTATCAAAGCTTCTACAACTAACATTGTGTTAGAAGGCGGTACATTATTATCCATAGAACCATGGGTAATTAGTAATTTACCTTTTAAATCTTTTGCAATTAATTGATTTGCCTGATTATCGTAATTTGTTGTTCCGTCTGCTTTTCCTTCAATGTTTCCTTTTTGTAAAAGACCTTGCCATTTTTCTCCCCAATCTGCCTCGTAATTTCTGTTATCGTGATTACCAGCACCAGAAACTGCAACGTCATAAAATTCTGGATACGCAAAAACTGCTCTTGTAGAGGCAAAACCACCACCAGAATGTCCCCAAATTCCAACTCTTTCTATATCCATTCCTTTATATTTTTCTGCCAATTGTTTTATTGCAGTAATATTATCTGGCAAACCATTATCGCCCATATTACCATAATATGCATCATGAAAAGACTTAGAACGCATAGGTGTTCCCATAGCATCTACTGCTACAACAATAAAGCCTAATTCTGCAACTGCCTGAAAATCTCTCCAAACAGGTCTAAAACCGTAATTACCAACAGAACCAGATTGCGGACCAGGATAAATGTAGTTTAAAACCGGATATTTCTTAGATTCGTCGTAATGGCTAGGTAAACACATTATGCCATAAATATCAGTTTTTTCATCTCTAGCTTTTACAGAAAATTCTATAGGTGCTTGCCAGTTTCTTTCTTTTAATTTAGAAATATCAGCAGTTTCTAGATCCATTATTTTTTCTCCAGAATTATCTCTCAATACAGAAATAGGAGCGGAGGTTGTTGTAGAATAGGTATCTACAAATAAACTATAATCGTCATTAAAACTTACATTATGAGTGCCTTTAGAAGGAGTAAGATTCACCATGTTAGATCCATCAAAATTAATTTTGTAGTAGTAATTATGATAAGGATTTCCTTCTTCTTTGCCACCTGCAGCAAAGTAAATAACTCTATTCTTTTCATCGATATTTTTAACTTGTTTTACCAACCAATCTCCTTTGGTAATTTGATTTTTTAACTTTTTGGTTTCTAGATCATACAAGTAAATATGTCCCCAATTTGTTTTTTCTGAATACCAAATAAACTCATTTGAATCAAATAAAACTTTCCAGTTTTCGGCGTTAACACCAGATTCGTAATAAGTATCTACTTCTTCTTTATGTACAGATGTTACTTTACCCGTATTTGCATCCGCAATTTGTAAATGTGCAATTTTGTGATCTCTAGAATTAGAAACAAAAGCAAATTTTGTACCTTCTTTGTTCCATTGTGCATCTAACAATTCGTTATTTCTACCCGCAATATGATCTGTAGTTGTTCCTCTTTGAAAATCTTTTCCCATTTTTAAACGAACTGTTTTAGGTTTGTTATTTAAATGGATGATTACACGTTCTATCGTAAAGATTTTTTCGTCACCAGGCAACGGATGTTTCCATGCTTCTAACCTTGGGTGTCCAACATTTGTAGAGGTTAAATACATCATACCAACACCTCTTGCATCTTGCTGAAAAGTTGCAATTTTATCTGAGTTAGGAGACCACTTTAAAACTGCACCATCACTTTTAATCCAACCGGCATTGTTTGTGGCATAACCATAATCTTTTTCACCATCAAAAGTAACTTGTGTTTTTTTGTTTGTTTCTAAATTTCGAACCCAAAGATTATAATTGTCTATGTAAGCCACTAATTTTCCGTTAGGAGAAATATGCTCATTTCTACTATAATTCTTCGTGTTTCCTTGCTTTTCTATCAAAGATTTACCTTCTATGTTATAGCTGAATTCTTTATTAGAAGTAGAGAAATTGATGCTTTCTAGATCTTCTGAAATAGCAACATTATAAATTGGTAAAGCATTTGCTTTAACTTCTTTATCTAATTCTTTTGATAGTAAAGAAGCTAAACTTTCATGATCAAAAGCCGTTGTTTTTGTTTTAGAGGTTGCATCTATAAAAACAAATCGTTTGCCATTTTCGTTGTTTGTAGTGTAGATTAATTTATTTCCATTAGCAAAAGAAACATTAGACACCTGGTTATACACAAGACGATACAAACTTCTGTCCATATGTTTTGCAGCGGCTTCATACTCTGCAATAGTAAATTGTTTTTGTTCTTCGGTTTTAGAACAATTAAATAGTAATGCAGTAAAAACACTACAAACTAAAAACTTGGTTAAGGTAGATTTCATATTGAGTTTAATTATGTTAGTTAGATAATTCTGTAAAGTATTTATAGAAATAAGGTATTGTTTCGATTCCTTTCAAATAATTCCAAACACCAAAATGTTCGTTTGGAGAGTGAATAGCATCTGAGTTTAAGCCAAACCCCATTAAAATAGTTTTACTTTTTAACTCTTGCTCAAATAAAGCAACAATTGGTATGCTACCACCACTTCTTTGCGGTATTGGAGTTTTGTTAAATGTAGCTTCGTAAGCTTTACTAGCTGCTTTATAAGCAATATTATCTATTGGTGTAACATAACCTTGCCCACCATGATGAGGTTTTACAACTACTTTTACAGATGTAGGCGCAATACTTTCGAAATGAGTTTTAAATAATTGGGTAATTTCTTTCCAATCTTGATTTGGCACCAAACGCATTGAGATCTTTGCATATGCTTTACTAGCTATTACAGTTTTTGCACCTTCACCCGTGTAACCACCCCAAATTCCGTTTACATCTAAAGTTGGTCTTATAGAATTTCTTTCGTTTGTTGAATATCCGTTTTCTCCATAGACATCATTTATATCTAAAGCTTTTTTATAGTTTTCTAGCGAAAAGGGAGCTTTAGCCATTTCTGCTCTTTCTTCTTCTGATAAATTTTCTACTTTATCATAAAACCCAGGAATTGTAATATGATTGTTTTCGTCATGTAAAGAAGCAATCATTTTGGTTAAAATATTAATAGGATTTGCTACAGCACCACCGTACAAGCCAGAGTGTAAATCTCTATTTGGGCCCGTAACTTCTACTTCTACGTAACTTAAACCACGTAAACCTGTGGTGATTGACGGAATATCGTT
>JAHDHO010000114.1 GCA_020631275.1 Polaribacter sp.
CTGTTAAACGTCTTGGTAAAATTTTACCTTGTTCGTTTACTAAATACATTAAGAAATCTGCATCTTTATAATCGATATACTTGATACCTTTCTTTTTAAATCTACAGTATTTTGCTTCTTTTTTAGTATCTATATCTAATGGCGTTAAATATCTAACGTCAGCAGATTTACCACCTTTTGCTTGTTGTTCTATTGATGCCATTTCTTATTTTTTACTAGATTTAACACGTTCAGTTCTAACTTTAGCCCAAGCCGCAGCATGTTTGTCTAATTTAACAGAAAGGTAACGCATAACGCTATCATCTCTTCTAAATTCTAACTCAAATGCAGCAATTTCTTCTCCAGCTACTTTGTACTCGAATAAGTGATAAAAACCACTTTTCTTTTTTTGGATTGGATAAGCTAATTTTTTTAAGCCCCAATCTTCTTTAGAAATCATTTCGGCACCTCTAGAAACCAAATAGTCATTGAACTTTTGTACTGTTTCCTTTATCTGAGTATCAGATAAAACGGGATTCAAAATGAAAACAGTTTCGTAATGATTCATAAATTAAATATTTATTGTTTATTTTTAAGGGTGCAAATATAGTAACTTTTTAATTATTAACACTAATAAAATTAAAATGTTTATTAGCAAGCTTTTTTAATTTAAATTTTAAGGTTAAATGCTTCGTTTATCTCTTTGTAAACGACTTCACCCTTAATAATATTTAAACCTTTTGATAAGTTTTTGTCTTCTGCGCAAGCTTTTTCCCAACCTTTATTGGCTAAGTTTAAAACAAATGGTAAAGTTACATTTGTTAGTGCCATTGTAGATGTATATGGCACAGCACCAGGCATATTTGCTACACAATAATGTACAACATCACCAATAATATATGTAGGATCTTCATGCGTTGTGGCTTTTGTAGTTTCAAAACAACCACCTTGATCTACAGCAACATCTACAATAACTGTACCTGGTCTCATTTCTTTTAACATGTCTTTTGTAATTAATTTAGGTGCTTTTCCTCCTTTAACTAAGACACCACCAACTATTAAATCATGCGTTTTAATTAATTGTCTAATGCTATATTCACTTGAAAAAGCGGTGGTTACATGATTTGGTAAAACATCATTTACATAACGTAATCTTTTCATGTTAATATCCATAATAGTAACATGTGCTCCTAAACCTGCTGCCATTTTTGCAGCTTGCACACCAACAACGCCTGCACCTAAAATTAAAACCTTACCAGGTTTAACCCCAGGAACTCCGCCTAATAAAATACCACGTCCTTTAATTGGCTTTTCTAAATATTTAGCACCTTGTTGTATTGCCATTCTCCCGGCCACTTCAGACATTGGTGTTAAAAGTGGTAATGTACCATCATTATCTTCTACTGTTTCATAAGCAATACAAATAGCTTTGCTTTTAATCATAGCCAACGTTAAAGGTTCGCTAGAGGCAAAATGAAAATAAGTAAAGACAATTTGGTTCTCTTTAATTAAAAGATATTCTGATGCAATAGGTTCTTTAACCTTTACAATCATTTCACTTTTACTGTAAACTTCTTCTATAGTTTCTAGAACTGTAGCACCTACTTCTAGATAATCTTTATCAAAAAAACCACTTCCTTCTCCTGCTGTAGATTGCACAAAAACTGAATGATTTCTTTTTGTAAGTTCAAAAACACCAGCAGGTGTCATACCTACTCTACTTTCGTTGTTCTTAATTTCTTTAGGAATTCCAACTATCATTTTGCTTAATTTAGATATTTTAAGCGAGTAAATTTAGTTTGATTTTTTTTATGATTTAAACTAAAAATTAACATTACATAATTTTTGTAATATTAATATTTTAATCGCTTTTTTTAATTATTTTTAATAATATATGATTAATTAATCAGTAAATTGATAAAAAAAGCCAACACAAGTGTGTTGACTTTTTAATTTTTAATTCTAATTTTAGTATTGCTTAGTTTAAATCTAAACGAAGACCCATCGAAATATTTCTTGTCTCAGTATTTTTAAATAATGGATTTAAATCATATTTTACATATAAACTTGTAGATCTGTATCCAATAAAAGCACTTAAACCATAGTTTATTGTGTTCATGTTATAATTGTTAAACTGAATTTCTTGCACTTTAACATTTCTATCATCTTCATATTCTAAGTATTGTCTTGTACCTAATTTAACACCTACAAAACCACCTAAACCTGCTCTTAAACCTCTATTTGTTCTATCATAAACAAAACCATCTTTGTATTTTTTGTTCTTAGAAAAATCCCATTCAAAATGCATAGGAATATTCATTTGAACATGGCGTAATCTACTTTCAATTAAATTATTAGAAAATACTTCGATATCTGTTCTATCTCCGTTTTTAACGTGAGATTGATTGTTGTCTAACCTTAAATTATTCCAAAGAAAAGAAAGACCATATTTAAAGTAAACTTGCGAAGCTTCTTTTGTTAATCTAGTTTTCCATGTAAAACCTATTTCATAAAAGTGAGATTGCCAAAACTTGTATTCAGAATCGCTTAAAGAACCAAATTTATGATCTTCTAAAACATTATTTACACCTAAAGCAAATACAAATTGACTTGTTGTTCTTCTATTATTCTTTCCGTCTCTTCTCCATCTCTTCTCTTTTCTTTCTCGGTCTAAATTATTTTCGTCATTAACGTCTTTGCTATTAACTGTAAAACGAAAAGTTTTGTTACCTACTTTAAAAGTATTTACATCATCATCTCTAAAATCTTTATCATCTGTACTAATAATTTTTCCATTCGTTTTTTCTTGAACAAGTACCTGTAATAATTGTTCTTGCTTACTAACCTGCTCTTCAATTTGTTTAGCATGATACTTAGCTGCTTCTTTCTTTAAATTATCAGCTATTTCCTTTGTAATTTCTCCTTTTTCTAACTTTTTATCAATAACAAGAACTTTTGCTTTTAAAGAATCTTTTTGATTTTTTGTAATTTGTTCTATTTTTTTTGAGATTTTTCTTACTTCTTTTTCAAAAGTTCTTTTTTCTTGACCAAATGTTGTTATCGACAACATTAAGAGTAATATGATTGTAATTTTTTTCATTATAAATTGTTTTATCAGGTTTGTCTTTTTTTATTTAATTGTTTCGACTAGCAATCGCAGTAGCAATGTTAGATATTTTTTTCTTTAAAGATTTTAAGAAATTATTTTCAAAAACATCATTATTAATACTTCGTTCTACTTCTGCCAATATAGTTTCTGGATTCACTTTTAAATCAGATTTTATGAGCTCAGATTTAATCGCTTTTAAAAGTTCTTCTTCACTAATATTATTATTTGCGTAATACGCTTCTACTTTACTGCTCTTATTGGTTACTGAATTTAACAAGTCATCTGCATTTACTGTAATACTAAATTTTTCTTTATTAAAGTTAGAACTAGGGTTTACTTCATTTTTAGCAATTACATTTGGTACTGTTCTTGTTGTTTTATTTACTAATGATGGTTCTGTCTTTTTGTTATTTTTAATAGTTGACTGAACAATTTTAGTACTATTATTTTTTTTGATAGGAATGTTATTATCACCCTTTTTTATTTTTTCTTCTATTGACTGTTCGTTTTTTACGATTGCTTTTTCTACCGGAACTTCATTAAAATGATTTTCAATATTTTTAATAATATTTACAGTATCTAACACTTCTTCTACTATAATTGATTCGTTTTTAATGATGATTTCATCTTTAGAAAAAATGAAAAATCCCATAGAAATAATTACTAAAATACTTGCAGCATAGCCTATATAAAAAAACCAACCTTTCTTTTTTTGCTTTGGTTGTTCATCTAATTTTATAGACAAACGTTCCCAAGCAGAAACCGATGGCTCAAGAGTTCTATTTGCGAACTTCTCTTTTATGTTGTTGTCTAACTTATTTGTTTTCATGAATTGTTTTATTCATTTTATAATAATTTTCTTGCAATAATTTACGTGCTTTAAACAATTGCGATTTTGATGTATTTTCTGATATATCTAATTTTTTAGAAATTTCAGAATGTTTGTATCCTTCTATAGCAAATAGATTAAATACCATTTTATAACCGTCTGGTAATTTGTCTATTAATTTTTGAATATCTTCTACAGAAGTGTTTTCTAAACTTTCTGTGGCTGCATCGTTAAACACAAAATCTTCATCAGATAAATCTACCAGGTTCTTTTTTCTGAGATAAGAGATGCACGTATTCACCATTATTCTCCGAATCCAACCTTCAAAACTACCTTCATACTTAAACTTCTCTAAGTTTGTAAAAACCTTTAAAAAACCTTGTAACATTAAATCCTCTGCATGATGCAAATCTTTTACATATTGCCTACAAACTCCCAACATTTTAGGCGAATGCTGCTCAAACAATTTTTGTTGCGCTTCTCTGTTGTTATCAATCGCTTTTTTAATTAACGATTTTTGTTTGTTATGCAATGTTATAATTTTCAAGCCTCTCTTTGTGTTTTTAACTGCCTTACAAATATATAGACTACAGATGTTTTAAAAAGGTTGTCTCTAAATTAAAAAAAGTCTTCAAAAAAATTATGAAGACTTTGTTTGATAGTAAAAAAACCTTTAAAGATTTAAATATAATTTACTGTTTTTAAGTTCTTTAAAAAATAATTCTTCAGTAATTTTTGAATTATAAAATGGAACAATATTTTTTAATTTTTCTTTACTTTCTTCGGATTCTATTAATTCAGGAAAAGCTTTTTTAATAACTTCTAACATAATTGATGTTGCCGTTGAAGCTCCAGGAGAAGCGCCTAATAAACATGTAATACTTCCATCTTTACTAGAAATCACTTCTGTACCAAATTGTAATTTACCACCATTAAATTCATCTTTTTTAATAATTTGAACTCTTTGGCCTGCTTTTACAACTTCCCAATCTTCATCTTTTGCATCTTTTACAAACTTTCGTAAAGAATCCATTCTATCTTCTTTACTCATTAACACTTGCTCTATTAAATATTGAGTTAATGGTAAATTATGCCAAAAAGCACCAAACATAGAAGGTATATTATCAAACTGAATAGATTTAAATAAATCTAAATTAGAACCTTCTTTTAAAAATTTAGGACTAAAACCAGCAAAAGGACCAAACATTAATTGACGTTTTCCATCAATATAACGTGTATCCAAATGTGGTGTAGACATTGGCGGGTCTCCGATACCAGCTTTACTATAAACTTTTGCGTTATGCTGTTTAATGATTTCTTCATTATTACAAACCAACCATTCACCACTTACAGGAAAACCACCATAACCTTCTTTTTCGTCAATTTCTACTTTTTGTAATAATAATAAACTTCCTCCTCCTGCTCCAATAAAAACATGTTCAGCTTCTAATTGATGTACTTTTTTTGTCTTTAAATTTTTTATTTCAACAGTCCAATCTAAATCTGTATCAGGGTCAATATCTAATACTTCCATATTACAATGAACTGGTGTATCAAATTCTTTTTCTAAAATCGAAAATAGTTTTTCAGTTAAAACTCCGTAATTCATTTCTGTACCTCTGTCAATTCTAGAGGCTGCCATTATTTCATTTTTATTTCTACTTTTAGCAATTAAAGGAAACCATTCCTCCATTTTTACTTTTTCTCTTGTAAATTCAATAGAATTGAACATAAAATGTTCTTTAAAAGCCTTGAATCTTTTTTCTAAATAATTGGCATTTTCTTTTCCTAAAACCCAACTATGATGTTTTACTGATGCAATAAAGTCTTCAGGTTTTTTTAAGTATCCTTCCTTAGTTAAATACGACCAAAATTGTTTGGAAGTTTCGTATTGCGTACAAATATCGACGGCCTTTTTAATTGAAATTGATCCATCTTCATTTTCCGGACAATAATTTAATTCACACAAAGCAGAATGACCTGTTCCTGCATTATTCCAAGCAGCAGAACTTTCTTGAGCAACTTTGTCTAACCTTTCTAAAATTAAAATTTCTTTCTTAGGATCTAAAAGTTTAGTAATTAATGCCAAAGTAGCACTCATAATTCCACCACCAATACAGATTAAATCGTAATCTTTTTTCAATTTCATAAAGTATTTTTTAAGAATTTATAAACTTTTTATTTTCTAGTAAGCATCCACATCAATAATAAAACGGATTGGTCTAAAGTCTTTTACAGCTTCAAAAGTATTTCTAATTTTAGTAATCTGATTTTTAGTATTTGCTAAGTTTTGTTTTGGTGGAATCTTTATTACAATATTTTTAATGTATTGATTTCTAATTCTTGAAACTGCGGGAGCAGTTGGTCCTAAAACATTTTCGCCAAAAGAAGTATGTAAAGCTTTAAATAGCCAGTTAACACCCAAATCTACTTTAGTATAATCTTTATGTTTTAGGGTTATTTTTATAAGTCTGTAATATGGTGGATATTTATACTGCCAACGTTCTTGCAATTGTTCTTTATACATTTCTGAATAACTTGTAGTAGAAACTTGTTGTAATATTTGATGATAAGGATTATAGGTTTGAATGGCTACATTTCCTTGTTTTTTACTTCTTCCTGCTCTACCAGAAACTTGTACCATCATATCGTATGCGCGCTCGTGTGCTCTAAAATCAGGAAAGTTTAGCATGGTATCTGCATTTAAAATTCCTACTAAAGATACATTTTCAAAATCTAAACCTTTAGAAAGCATTTGAGTACCAACTAATATGTCTATTTCTTTGGCTTCAAATGCTCCAATAATTTTTTGATAACCGTATTTACCACGTGTTGTATCTAAATCCATTCTACCGATTTTATAGTCTGGAAAAAGTTCTTTTAACTCTAATTCTATTTGTTCTGTACCAAAACCTTTTGTATCTAAAGTATTACTACCACAAGCACCACAACTATTTGGCATTGCTCTCTGATAATTACAGTAATGGCAACGTAATTCGTGTTTAAATTTATGATATGTTAAAGTAACATCGCAATTTGAGCATTCTGGTGATACTCCACAAGTTTTACATTCTACAACTGGTGAATAGCCTCTTCTATTTTGAAATAAAATAACTTGTTCTTTTTCTTCTAGTGCCTCTTTAATCAATAAAAGCATTCTATCAGAAAAATGACCTGTCATTTCCTTTTTCTTATGCTTTGTTTTAACATCAATAAGTTCGATTTTTGGTAACTGTACATTACCATGACGTCTATTTAAAGAAACAAAGCCATACTTTTTTTCAGTAGCATTAAAATAAGATTCTAAAGATGGTGTTGCAGAACCTAATAATATTTTAGCTTTATGTATTTTAGCTAAAACAATAGCAGCATCTCTAGCACTGTATCTTGGTGAAGGTTCGAATTGTTTGTAAGAAGTTTCGTGTTCTTCATCTACTACAATTAATCCTAAATTAGAAAAAGGTAAAAACACAGAAGATCTAGCGCCTAATACAATTCTAGCTTTTGGTTTGTTTTCTAAAACATTATTCCAAACTTCTACCCTTTCGTTTATAGAATATTTAGAATGAAATACAGAAATTTGTTCACCAAAATAAAATTGTAAACGTGTAATAATTTGAGTTGTTAGTGCAATTTCAGGTAACAAAAATAAAACCTGTTTACCTTGATCTAAAACTTCTTGAATCAATTTTGTATAAACTTCAGTTTTACCAGAACTTGTAACACCATGCAAAAGTGTAACGTCTTTTTCTTTAAAGGTTTCTTTAATTTCAGAAAGTGCTGTTTCTTGAAATTCATTTAAAACTTTTAAATCGTTTGTGTCTCCTTTAAACTGAACTCTATCTGTTTGAATATGGTAAAACTCGAAGATGTTTTTATCAACCAAAGATTTTAATATTGATGAAGAAGCATTTGCAGATTCTTCCAAATCTTTTGCTTTTATAGGTTTTTTAGATGTTGATAATTGAAAGAAAGTTAAAACAGCTTCTCGCTGTTTTTTTGCTCTAGACAATTCTTCTAACAAATTATTTAAAGCTAAATCTGAATTGTATGCAGCATTTAATCGTACATATTTTACTAATTTAGGTTTGTATTGCTCGTAAATTTCTTCTTTAACATAAATTGCAGATTTTTTTATTAAAGAATTTACAATGGGCATTACTTTCTTTTTACCAAGAATAGCAACTACTTGATGTATTGTTAATTGAGATTGATGTTGTAGCGCTTCGAAAATTAAAAATTCATCATCTGTTAAAATAGATTCATCTGTAAATGTTTCATTTTTAAAAAGTATTGTTTCACTTTCTAATAGAAAAGCAGATGGTAAAGATGCTCTATAGACATCTCCTAAAGAACACATATAATAATTAGCAATCCATTGCCAATGTCGCAATTGTAATTCATTTACAATAGGCGTATCGTCTAATATTTGATGAATTTCTTTGGCTTCATACAACGTTGGTGCGTTGTTATGAATATTAAATACCAAACCTGTATACATTTTTGTTTTACCAAACGATACCGCAACTCGCATTCCTTTTTTTAAAAACGCTGCTTCTTCTTTTGTTATAAAGTAGGTAAATGTTTTCTGAATAGGAATTGGTAAAATAACGTCTATAAAATGCATAGAATCTAGAGTTCGCTAATTAAAAGTTTAATTTGTACAACAGAATCAAAACTAATAAAAAATAGAACTAAAATAAGAAAGCAATTCCTTTTTTTAATTCTAAATTTTACTGTTTAATATGTTTAGCCCTGATTGTAGCATTTGTTTGAGCTCTTTTTTGAGAAACGAAAAAAAAGCGAGTGCGAAAAGCAGGAAATAGCTTCTAAAAATCAATCTTCAGAAGTGTCTTCTTGTTTGCGTTCTTTAAATTTACGCGTTCCTTCATACAATTCGTATTTCACAAATTTACAATCTAAATCTCCGTTTTTAAGCGCGATTCTTTTAGAAGTTCTTAATCCTACACATTTTAAAGCATCTGTATCAGAAGTAATTAACCAAGCCGTAGAACCAGGATAATTGTGTTTTAAAGTATCGCCAATTTTATTATAAAACTCTTCTGTATCGATGTTTAATCTTTCGCCATATGGCGGATTGAATAGAA
>JAHDHO010000115.1 GCA_020631275.1 Polaribacter sp.
TCTTCAACTTTTAATTCAAATAAACCTTTAGAAGCAGTCATTTCATCAACTCTACCACTGTAAAGTTTTACTCCTTTTCTAATAACTACAACATGAGAACAAACTTTTTCTACTTCGTCAAGTAAATGAGAAGCCAATAATATGGTTGTACCAGTACTAGCAATTTTATTGATTATTTGTCTAATTTCATGAATTCCTTGTGGATCTAGACCATTGGTTGGTTCGTCTAAGATTAAAATTTCTGGATCATTTAACAAAGCAGATGCAATTGCTAAACGTTGTTTCATTCCTAATGAAAACGTTTTAAACTTACTATTTCTTCTCTCAAAAAGATTTACAGTTTTAAGTTTTTCATCTATTTTATCTGTTGATATACCTTTGATAGTACAAATCAATTTTAAGTTTTGTACAGCCGTCATGTATGGGTAAAAGTTAGGTCTCTCTATAATTGCACCAACTTTTTTTAAGGCTTCGTGTGTAGATAATTTTCCGTCGAACCAAGAAAACTCACCAGAAGTTCTATTAACTACATTTAAAATAATTCCTAAAGTGGTAGATTTTCCACTTCCGTTAGGTCCTAAAATTCCATAAACATTTCCTTTTTTAATATCAAAAGAAAGGTTGTTTACTGCGTGTACGGTTCCGTATTTTTTATCGAGGTTTTTTAAAGATAAGATAGTTTCCAAAAAAGTTGAATTTAGTCGGTTATGTATGTAAGACGACTAATTTACAATTTTGTTACTTAAAATAAAGTTATTTTTGTAAGTTGTTTATTATGAGTATTTTGTGGAGTTATGGACGAAGAAATATTAATATTCGTTAAAGTCAAAATCATCAAAAGGATCAAAATGATCTTCATCTTCATCAAATTCCGATTCTAATTTATCAGCCACAAATTCTTTTTCTGGCGCTTCTTTTGGAATCTCTCCAACAGATAATATCGTTTGAGGTAAATCTTGTTTTTCATCCGTAGAAATGTCAACAACATCAACATAAAAAGTCCACATATTCAAAAAGTCGTAAACATAAATTAGCTTGTCATTAACATTTGGAAGTGTGTCTTTTAAAACACATGTTTGCATAGAAATTCCTTCTCCAGCTTCAGCCATGTTAAATAACGGAATTTCTTCTCCTTGATTCCATTCATCATCAGTTCTGTAAAAAGACGCCATTTCTTGCCCTTCAAAACCGAAAGATTTAGCAATTGTAAAATGTAAATCTTCTAAATTAAAAGAATTGTTTACAATTATTGTTCTTAAAATGTCTTCTTTAGTGTCTAAAATTACGCGTATTTTGTACATAGAATGGTTTAACTTTTCAGTTGCAAAAATACAATTTTTTATACGTATTTTTACATAATTAATAATTGATTATGGACAAAACAAGTATTTTAAAAGCATTTAACGAGCGTTCTCGAAATACGTTAATGGAAACTCTTGATATTGAATATGTTGCTGTTGGAGCCGATTTTTTAACAGCTAAAATGCCGGTTAATTCTAGCGTACATCAACCTTACGGGCAACTTCATGGTGGTGCTACTGCTGCATTAGCAGAAAGTGTTGGTAGTGCTGCTTCTAACTTTTTTATTGATAACAAAACACAGTTTATTAACGGAATTCAATTGTCTATAAATCATATAAAAAGTAAAAGAGAAGGTATGGTTTATGCAACAGCTAAAAATATCCACAAAGGTAAAACCACACATCTTTGGGAAGTAAGAATTGTTGATGAAAATGATGCCTTAATTTCAGTTGCAAAAATGACAAACATAGTTTTAGATATTCGTAAAAAATAATTTCAATTTGAATAATTTACTCGATACAATTGCTAAACATTTTTCTAATAATTTGCCTTTTGTTGCATATAGAAAACCGAATAAAAATTTGGTTACAGCTTTTTTACAAAAGGATAATAGTTTAGATTTTACATCAGAATTTACCGAATCTGGTTTTGTTTTTGCTCCTTATAAAAAAGAAGAAAAGGCAATTTTATTTTCTGATAAGAAAGCTTTAATTATTTCTGAAAATATAGATGCACAAGAAAAACCTCTAAGAGATAATATAACAATTAGTTTAGTTGATTCTGATAGGGAAAAACACATAAATATTGTAGATAAAGCAGTAGAAACTATAAAAACTAGTAATTTACAAAAGGTTGTTATTTCTAGAGAAGAACTCGTGAAATTAAAACCTGTAAACATTTTAGAGATCTATAAAATATTGCTATCAACCTACCAAAATGCATTTGTTTATGTTTGGTTTCATCCAGAAATTGGTTTATGGTTTGGTGCTACACCAGAAACATTACTAAACTTAAAAGGATCTCATTTTAAAACGATGTCTTTAGCAGGCACTCAAGTAAATACCAACAAAAAAGACATTATTTGGAAGTCTAAAGAATTAGAAGAGCAGCAATTGGTTACTAATTTTATAGAAACACAATTACAACCAATTTCTAATAATTTAATTATTGATAAAACAGAAACAATTAACGCGGGAAGTCTTTTGCACTTGAGAACTAAGGTATCAGGAATTCTAAGCGGAAAATCTAATTTAGAAGAATTGATTAGGGCTTTACATCCAACACCGGCGGTTTGTGGTTTACCTCGAAATTTAGCTAGTTATTTTATAGATTCTAATGAAGGTTATAGCAGAACATATTACACAGGTTTTTTAGGTGAATTAAACTTTAATATTACTAAATCTGAAATTAGAGAAACAGCTTTGTTTGTTAATTTAAGATGCATGAAAATTAAAGAAAATACAGCTTATATTTATGTTGGTGGCGGTATTACAAAAGATAGTATTGCAGAAAAAGAGTGGGAGGAAACAGTTTCGAAATCTAAAACTATGAAACGTGTTTTAAACTAAGAATAAAGAAAATAAAAAAACCGCAAATAGTAAGTTTGCGGTTTTTTAATTTTTGTGTAAAAATTGAATTTGAATTGAAATTGTATATAATGTAATTAGAGAAATGAAACTCTAATTTTATTAATTATTTCATTTGAGTTGCTAAATTTAAACAAATTATTCGGATATATTTATATATCGTCAAAAGAAATGTCTGTAAAACTTTCTGGCGAAACAGTTTCTTCTGTAACAGTTTTAGTTTCTTCTTTCTTAAAATCTTTTTGATGACGTTCGCTTATTACTTCATCACCTTTTTCGTTTATGATATAATCTGTAGCTTTTTTAAGCATTTCATGAAAATCTGTAAAATCTTCTTTATATAAATAAATTTTGTGTTTTTGATAATGAAAAGTTCCATCATCATGAGTAAACTTCTTACTTTCTGTTACGGTTAAATAATAATCGTCTGCTTTTGTTGCTCTTACATCAAAAAAATACGTTCTTCTTCCAGCTCTTAATACTTGTGAAAAAATTTCTTCCTGTTCAACTCTCTCTGCCATGATCTTTTAAATAGTAGTTATTTAGTTTATTATTAGTAACAAATCTAATAAAATATTTTACTTAGCAATGTTAAAGATTAATTTTCTTTTTCTAAAAGTTGTTGTTCATACAATTCTTTATAATAACCATTTTGTGTTATCAGTTGATTATGAGTACCTTTTTGGCTAATCTTGCCTTTATCTAATACTATAATTTTATCGGCGTTTTTAGCCGAAGAAACTCTGTGACTTATGATAAAAGTTGTCTTGTTTTTAGAAACTCTTTTTAAATTTGTTAGTATTTTTTCTTCAGTTTCGGTGTCTACAGCAGACAAACAGTCATCAAAAATTAAAATTTTAGGATTTTTTATAATTGCTCTGGCAATAGAAACTCTTTGCTTTTGCCCTCCAGATAATGTTACTCCTCTTTCTCCTAAAACGGTGTCATACTTGTTAGGGAAATCGATAATGTTTTTATGTACATCAGCATCTTTTGCAGCCTGAATAATTTCTTCTTCTGTAGCGTCTTCTTTTCCGAATTTAATATTGTTTCCAATACTTTCAGAAAACAAAAACGGATCTTGAGGTACAAAACCAATTTGATTTCTTACATCATTAAGGTTTGCTTTTTCGATAGGTTTGTCATCAACCAAAATTAAACCATCTTTAGTATCATATAACCTTGCTATAAGCTCTATAATAGTAGATTTTCCTGAGCCAGTTTTTCCTAGAATAGCAATGGTTTCACCAGGTTCTGCAGTAAAATTAATATTTTTTAATGCAGTTATATTTGTGTCTTCGTATGTAAATGTTACGTCTTTAAATTCTACCTTACCATTTAAAACTGTTGGTTTTGTATTGTTATTCTGAATTTCTGGTACTTGTTCTAAGAACTCGTTAATTCTAACTTGTGATGCCTCTGCTTGTTGTATCATAGAAGTTACCCAACCAATTACTGCTACAGGCCAAGTTAAAATATTTACATAAAGCATAAATTCTATAATGGTACCAATTTGAATTTCATCGTTTATATATTGCTGCCCACCAACGTAAATTACTATAATGTTACTTAAACCAATAAGAAGAACCATTAGTGGAAAAAAAAGAGCATTGGCTTGTTGTAAATGAATGTTTTTCTCTTTGCTTTTATCGGCAATTTCATCAAAATCTTTAATAATAGATTTTTCTATTCCGTAAGATTTTACCACACCAATTCCAGAGAAAAACTCTTGATTAAATGTGGTTAATTTTGATAAATATTCTTGTACGATGCTACTTCTTTTATGAATAACCTTACTTAAAACAAAGATAGAAATAGATAAAACCGGAAAAGGTATTAATGTATACATGGTTAGTTTTACATCAATATTTATCATTTGAGTAAAACCGACTACCAATAACACAATCATATTCATACTATACATTACCGCGGGCCCAACGTACATTCTTACTTTAGAAACATCTTCAGAAATTCTATTCATTAAATCTCCGGTTCTATTTTTTTTGTAAAAATTTAAAGATAAGCGCTGGTATTGTTGATAAATTTCATTTTTTAAATCGAACTCGATTAATCTAGAAGTTACAATAATGGTTTGCCTCATTAAAAAAGTAAAAAAACCAGCTAAAATTGCAACTCCAATAATTATTAAAACATTAATTAAAAGTTGGTGTTTTACAAGTTCAATATCTGTAATTGTTCCGTTTTGATAATCTTCTACAATATTTAAAGAATCACCAACAATTTGCGGAACTTTAAGCGCAAGTAATTTAGATAAAATGGTTATAAATATACCAATTAGTAATCGCCATTTATACTTTAAAAAGTACTTATTTATATATTTTAGAGCTTTCAATTTTAATATGAAGTTTTAAAGATAAAAGTACAACCTTACTTATTTAAATAATGTTAAAAGAAATACAAATAAGACGTACTTTTTATTGAAGTACGAAGATACATTATTATAAATAATTTATTGCTTTTTTTACCTTTGGGATATTGATAATTTAAATTGAAAAAAGAAATTAAAATAGATGCCTATTTAGAAGTAAAATAATATTATTTTTGTGGCTCGTTAAAAACAAAAACCATCGTGTTTTATTTCATAAAAGTTCTTTAGAAAAAATGATTAACAGAAGACATATTCGAGTTAAAGTAATGCAATCTGTATACGCAATGATGCAGTCTCATAATGATGATATCATTAGAGAAGAAAAATTCTTAAAACACAGTGTTTTAAAAATGTTTGATTTATATGTATTAAACATGCAGCTGTTAGTAGAAGTACAAAAATTAGCTGCTAAAAAAATTGCACTTTCTAAAAAGAAAATTCTTGCTACAGAAGCAGATTTAAAACCCAACACAAAATTTATAGACAATAAGGTAATTAACACAATTGCCGAAAGTGTAAGTGTAGAAGGTTATTTAGAATTAAATAACTTAAAGCAATGGCAAGAAAATGATGAATATGTTAAAATTATTTTCGAAGAACTTCAAAACAGTAATTTATACAAAAAATATATTGCTACAGAAGAAGATTCTTTTAAGCTAGATAAAGCTTTTGTTATCGATTTCTTTAAAGAAATTATAGCACCAAATGAGAAGTTAGCAGATTTTTATGAAGATGAAATGATTTCTTGGGTAGATGATATTCCTTTTGTAAACACTTGGGTTGTAAAATCTTTAAGCAAACAAAAAGCAAACGGGTTGTTTGTATTAGGTTCTTTATACAAAGATAAAGATGATGAAGAATTTGTGTCTAAACTTTTTAAAAAAACCGTTTTAAAACAAACAGAATATAAACAAATTATTGAAGATAAAACCCCGAATTGGGAATCTGATAGAATTGCAGAAATAGACATGATTCTTATTCAAATGGCTATTGCAGAGTTTTTTAACTTTCCATCTATACCAACTAGAGTTTCAATTAATGAGTATATAGAAATATCTAAAGACTATTCTACAGCAAAAAGTAGTTATTTTATAAACGGAGTTTTAGATAAAATATCTAAAGAGTTTATAGCAAACAACAAAATTGTTAAAATAGGAAGAGGTCTTATATAAAGTATACAATAACAAATTATTTTATTATTTTTACAAAAAATAGATTTACAATGAAAAAAATATCATTCTTATTCGCATTTTTAATAGCATCAACCTTTATGGTTTCTTGCGATAGCGGAAGTGCAACAACAAAAATTAATAAAGCAAATTTAGACAATGCAAAATCTAGAGATGCAGAAATTAAAAAAGGAGTAGCTACAATCTCTTTAGATAAAAAAGAGTACGATTTTGGTACTGTAAACGAAGGAGACATTGTAGAAACTGTATTTAAAGTAACGAACTCTGGTAAAACAGATTTGGTAATTACAAATGCAACAGGTTCTTGTGGTTGTACTGTTCCTGTATGGCCAAAAGCTCCAATTAAACCAGGAGAAACAGGTGAAGTTGCTGTTAAGTTTAACACAAATGGTAAACCAAACAGACAAATGAAAACTGTAACTTTAACTACAAATACAGAATCTGGTAGAGAAGTTTTAACCTTAAGAGGTTCTGTTACACCTAAAGCTAAATAATTATAATGTTTAACACAATTTTATTACAATTAGATTCAGGTAGTTTGGCTAGTATGTTACCATTTGCTGCAATGATTTTAGTCTTATATTTTTTTATGATAAGACCACAAATGAATCGTCAGAAAAAAGAAAAAGCTTTTCAAGCAGAAATTAAAACTGGTACAAAAGTGATTACTTCTAGTGGTATACACGGTAAAATTACTGATGTAAATAATACAGATAATACAATAACAATAGAAACCGGAGCAGGAAAAATTAAATTCGAACGTTCTGCAATTTCTATGGAATTAAGTAAAAAATACGCAGCACCTGCAAAAAAATAGTTTTACTTAACAAATATCTTAAAGTGAGTATTGTCTTAATTAGATAATACTCACTTTTTTGTTTGTAGGCTTTTGTGTAGATTGCATTATTAAAAAATTATTTATTGAAGACAACAAAGAAAATACCAAAAACATTTATTGGTTTCCTTCTAGTTTCATTACTAATATGGATTCTAATTACTTTTTCTAAAGAGTATAACACATCTATTGTTTTTCCGGTTGAATACAGTAATATTTCTCAGAATAAAATATTACAAGAAGCACCAATTAAAGAAATAGAAGTTTTAGTAAAAGCCAATGGTTTTAAAATTCTTAGAACAAGGTTTAATACTAAAAAAATTATAATCAATGCAAGCTCGTTAATAAAAAAACAAGGTTCTAAACATTTTCTACTCTTAAACAATCAGCAAAAAAATATTGCTAAACAATTGCCCTCTGGTGTAGAATTAAAAGAAATAGCCAAAGACACTATATATTTAGATGTTGGTAGCTTGGTATCTAAAAAAGTTGCTGTTAAACCTAATTTAAAATTAAATTTTAGTGTTGGTTATGATCTTTCGGAAACAATTAAAATATCGCCAGATAGTCTTGTGGTTTCTGGGCCAGAGGTTTTATTGTCAGAATTAAATAACATAGAACTTTCTACACTAGACTTAAAGGATTTGAAAGCTGATTTTACAAATAAAGTTGCAGTAAAACCTTTGGAAAACTATAAGAATTTAAAATTTAAAACTAAAGAAATTACTATATCTGGTAAGATAGAAAAATTTACCGAAGGTTCTTTAAATATTAAATATAAGATAATAAATGTACCAGAAGGAGTTGTAATAAATACATTGTCTAAAGAAGTAGAATTTACTTTTGTTGTTGGCCTTTCTAATTTTAATAAAATTAACGAAAATGTTATTAAGATTGAATGTGATTTTAGTATGACAACTAATAATAATTTAGGTTATTTAATACCCAAGATAGTGCAAAAACCATCAGAAATTAAAAGTTATAAAATAACACCAAAAAAAATAGATTTTTTAATTCAGAAATAAGATGATAATTGGTTTAACAGGAGGTATCGGAAGTGGTAAATCTACAGTATTAAAGATGTTTAACGAGTTTTCTAATGTTGCAATTTATGTTGCCGATATAGAAGCTAAACAGTTAATGAATACTTCTAAAGTTATTAAAGAAAAACTTATAATAGCATTTGGTGAAGAAGTGTTTAAAAATGCTGTTTTAAATCGTGAGTTTTTAGCAAATATTGTTTTTAAGAATAAGCATAAATTAAAAGTTTTAAATAATATTGTGCATCCAGAAGTAAAAAATCATTTCAAAACATTTGTTGCAGAAAACGCCGACAAAGATTATATAGTATATGAAAGCGCCATTTTATTCGAAAATAATACTGAAAATCAATTCGATTTTATAATTACTGTTTTTACTGATTTAGAAGAACGAATCAACAGAATAATAAAAAGAGATAATACTACAAGAAAAGAGGTTTTAAATAGGATAAATAGTCAATGGCAAGACAATAAAAAATTACTTTTATCTAACTATGTTATTGATAATTATAGTTTTAAAAATAGTATGATTAGGGTAAAAGAAATTCATAATATTTTAACAAAAAAACATCCGTCAATTTAAGTAACCCTATCAGTTTTGTTAAATAAGTCTTAAAGTTCCAATAAAACAGTTAATTTAGGTTAAAATCGATAACTACAACTTTTGAAAGTAGTAA
>JAHDHO010000116.1 GCA_020631275.1 Polaribacter sp.
CCTCTTAATTCAGGTGAAATAGAAGAAAGTCTGTTCTATAATTAAATCAAAAGTATCATTTACCTCAAAAAAGTCTGAATTTAATAATTGATTCTTTGGCAGTTCTGGTATTCTGTTATGCAAATTATCTAAAGCTGTTTTTGATAAATCGACTACATAAACATTATTAAAACCTTGCTTATAAAGATATTCTGCCTCGTAAGAATTTCCTCCGCCAGGAATTAAAATTTTAAGTTCTTTATTCTCTAATTGATCAAAATATGCTTTTAAAGTAGGAGAAACAACTCCTAAATCCCAACCAATATCATTATTAATATATCTATTGTCCCAAGCCTTTGCAGATAAATCCATTTAAAACCTTCTTTTTATTCTTTTAACAAAAATACGCTATAATAGGTTTCTTAAATAATTATAATTCCTTAATTCACATGGAATCGAATGTCGTTAAAGTTCCTTAAAGTATTCATAAAGTTCTGTTAAATGGAAAATACTTCTACTTATTAGTTAAATATTTGCAAAATAATACTAACAAACTCAAATGAAAAAAATATTACTTTTAATTGCTTTTTTAGCGACTTCGTTCACCTACTCGCAAAAAAAAGACTTTACTATTAGCGGAATCATAAAATCTGCAGAGGATAAAGAAATGTTAGAATCTGCAACAGTTCATGTAGAAAGGTTGAAAGATAGCAGCATTGTTTCTTATACAATTACAGATGCGAAAGGAGGTTTTAAAATTGTTTCTAACACTGGTGATGCTAAATTAAAATTAGTAGTTTCTTTTATTGGTTTTGCATCTTATTCTAAGGTTATAGACGTTAAAAATCAAAATGTAGGTACATTATACTTAAAATCTGAGAATACTTTAGACGCTATTGTTATTAGGTCTTCTGCGCCAATTACTATTAAAAAAGATACTGTAGAATTTAATGTAAAATCTTTTAAAACAAAGGCAGATGCTAATGTAGAAGATTTACTTAAAAAATTACCTGGTGTAGAGGTAGATGCAGAAGGTACAATTACCGTTAACGGTAAAGAAGTAAATAAAATTCTTGTAAATGGTAAACCTTTTTTTGGTAACGACCCTACAATTACAACTAGAAACTTAACAAAAGAAATTATAGAGAAAATTCAAATTTCTGACACAAAAACAAACGCACAGGCTTTTGCTGGCGAAGATTCTGACGGAGAAAATAAAACAATTAACTTAACCATTAAGAAAGAAAACAATAAAGGTTATTTTGGTAAAGTTGCTGCTGGTATTGGTACAGATGATAGATATGAATATGCTGGTTTAGCTACTCGTTTTGAACAAAGTGAACGAATAGGACTTTTGGCTGGAGGAAACAATATAAACTCGCCAGGGTTTAGTTTTGGGAATCAAAGACTTCGTTTTGGTGGTAATAATAGAAGTTTTGGTGGCGGACAAGGCATTATTACATCAAATAATTATGGTGTAAATTACATTAATGTGTTTAAGAAAATTTTTGAGTTTTCTGGAGATTATTTTTACAAAAACAGTGAGTCTAAAAACACTTCTTCTAACAATAGAGAAACATTTTTATCTAACGGAGAAAGTTTCTTTAGAAACTCGAATAGCAATTCTGTAAACGAAAGCGATAGCCACGATGCAAGTATCGATTTCGAAATTGAAATTGATAGTACTTTTAGAATCGACATAGAATCTGATTTTAACAAGAACTTAAATACAAATACTTTTAACAGTATTTCAGAAAGTTTAAATAATGACAAAACACTTACCAACGATTCTGAAACAAATTCTGTTGCAGATTCTGATAGAAATCAATTTGATAATGAAATTAACTTTTCTAAAAGATTTGGAAGTAAAGGTGCTTTTATAAGAGCAGAAGTAACAGCAAATTTTAGCGATAATAAAACAGACGATTTTGTAAAATCTGAAACAAATATTTACGGCTCAAATCCCGATCAAATTATTAGAAATCAATATTCTGATGGAAAAACAGAGGTTAAAGAAATTGGTAGCGAATTTACATATCGTTTACCAATTATGGCTAATAAATTATTTTTAGATGTTGCTTACGCTTATGGCAATACAAAAACAAAAACGAAACGTAGTACTTTCGATTTTGATCAAGCTACTAATGATTTTACAAGTTTTAGTACGTTATTAAGTACAGATTTCGAGTATTTAGATAAAACAAAAAGACCAAGTTTAGAATTAGAATTTAGAAATGATAAATGGTCTGCTTCCGCAGAAATAGCGCAAGTAAATAGAACTTTAGAAAACGTAGATTTTTTAAGACCAGAAACTAATTTAGTAAGAGATTTTAACAATTTAGAATATGGTTTTGGTGTTCGTTTTAGAGAAAGTAGAAGTAGTAGATATCGTTTGAGATATCGTTTTAGAAATAACACACCAAGTTTGTCGCAATTACAACCTTTTAGAGATGAATCTAATCCTTTAAATATTGTAACAGGTAATCCTTCTTTAACACCTTCTAAAACGCATTCTTTAAACTTTGGAGCCTCTAACTTTAACTGGCAAAAAAGAACTGGATTTTGGTCTTTTGCTAGCCTTACATTTACAAATGATAGAGTTGTTGCAAAAACTATTATAGATCCTAACTCTTTAATTAGAGAAACTACGTATGCAAATGTAGACGGTTTTTATAGTATTAGAGGTGGTGGTAGTTATAGCACAACAAAAAAATGGGAAGATTTTGGAAGTTTAAGAACAGAATTTAGAGTTTTTGGTAACTATAATAAAAACATCAACTTTAATAATGGCATACAATACTCTAGTAAAACAGCTACTATTTCGCCAAGAATTGGTTTTGATTTTAACTGGGATAAAGTACTTCAAATTAGGCCAGAATATTCAATTTCATTCAATAATAACAAATATGATATCGAAAGTTTTGAAGATAGAAATTTTGTAAGTCATGATGTTACGATACAAACTGCAACATTTTTACCAAAAAAATTAGAATGGAGAAATGACATTAACTATAATTACAATCCTAATATTGCAGATGGTTTTCAAAAAAGTGCTTGGTTCTGGAACACAACTTTACGTTATTCTATCTTAAAAGATCAAGGTGCTATAAGTTTAAAAGTTTATGATATTTTAGACCAAAACACCAATGCAAGAAGAGTTGCAACAGAAGATTATATTCAAGATTCTTCTAGTACAGTTTTAAATCAATACGCCATGTTATCTTTTACCTGGAAATTTAATAGTTTAGGTAGCGCTGGTAAAAAATTTGAAGGCGGAAACAGAAGTAGATATAGAGGTTAACCCCACAATATAATATTAAATAAAAAAGCCCGATAAATTAGTTTATTGGGCTTTTTTATTAAAGTTCTAAAATTTTAATACTGTTTCTATGAAGCTCTATTTTATGCTCATTTTCTAATTGCTTTAACAATCTAGAAATTACAACTCTCGATGTATGTAAGTCTTCGGAAATTTGCTTGTGCGTAACCTTTAAAACATCGTTATGTGTTACCATAGCTTTATCTTTTAAATATTTAAAAAGACGTTCATCCATCTTTAAAAAAGCAATAGTATCTACTGCAAGCAGAAGTTCTTCTACCCGATTGTGGTAACTCTGCAAAATAAAAGATTGCCAAGACTTGTAAGAGCTTAACCATGCTGTCATCTTTTCTTTTGGCAACATTATTAACGCTACATCTGTTTCTGCTACCGCTCTTATTTTACTTTTTGTTTGCCCCATACAACAAGATAATGTCATTGCACAAGTATCTCCTTTCTCTAAATAATATAAAACTAACTCTTCGCCTTTGTCATCTTCTCTTAAAATTTTTATAGCTCCAGAAAGTAATAACGGCATAGATGTTATGTAATCTCCACGATCTATAATTGTAGATTCTGCTTTAAAAGTTTTAGAAACACCTATTTCTGTAATTTCTTGTATTAAACTATCTTCAAAAAGATATCCAAAATTAGTAGCTAAATCGTTTGCCATTTTATAAATTTTAAAAGAGAATAAAAATAATAAAATGATTTTACGTAAAATATTTTAAACCTATTAAAGATTTAAGTTTGTTTATTTTACTTTCTTATCAGAATTTATCAATAAAAAGATTGCTACTATTAAACCTATTACTACAATTGCGAAAACACCAATCATAATTGTACCGTTTACCCAAGAAACTAGCGGAAAATTTAAAAAGCCCATAATTTTAAGTTTATTACAAAACTAAAAACTATGGACTTTAAAATTTATGATAAAAATCAGGTTTTAAAAGTCTACATTTAAAATATCACCACTTAATTGCAACAATTGAAGTTCGATTAATTTTGCATCATACTTAGCATTATTTAATGCAGTTTTAGAATTTATAAGGTTTATTTGAGCCTGTCTAAACTCTATTGATGTTACTTGTCCTAACTTATATCGTTCTTGCGTTCTTTTAAAATTATTTTCTGTAGTTAAAACATTTGTTTCTTGAGCTTTTAAAATAAATAACTGATTTTGATAATTTTCCCAAGTATTTTTTAAGTTGTTTTCTATAGTTATTTTTTGTTGTTCTAACAATATTTGCTGATTTTCTAAAGCAATTTTAGAATTGGCAATTCTTGTTTTTGTTGCACCTCCATCAAAAATATTCCAAGTTAAATTGATACCTGCATTTAAACCATCAGACGTAATTAATTTTGCCCCAAAAGGATTGATCAAATTCTCGTTTCTGGTTCTATTATACCCGTAAGAAGCATTAAAATTTAAAGATGGTAAATAACTTGCTTTGTTAATTTTGATATTAAACTCACTTATAGCAATATTTTTTTCATTCCGTTTTAAAAGTGAATTATTTTCTAATGTTTTGTTTTTTAAATCATTAAAACTTAACATATTGTTATAAGTAACATCTGTTTCTACAGAAAAATTTACATCGTTTTTTTTACCTAAAATAACATTTAAACCACGTTTTGCATTGTTTAATTGTTGTTTTGCTGCAATTAAAGAAATACTATCGTTATTTACATCTACTTGCGCATTTAAAAATTCTAATTTGGTAGATTGACCATAATCATATTGATATTGTGCACGTTGTAAACGCTGTTTAGAAATGGTAAGTGCTTCTGTTAAGTTGTCTGCGTTTTCTGATAAACGAGCAATTTGAAAATACGTTGTAAACAATTGCAAATACGTATTTTCTATAGTTTCTCTAGCTTGCAACTCGGTTAAATTATAAGTTTCTTTTAATTGCTCTACATTATATTTACGACCAAAACCATCAAAAATTGTATAGTTTACTGCAAGTGAAGCATTGTACGTTTTTGCTACAACACCATTACCAGATATTTCAGAATCGTCACCAGTATCTCTATCCGTAAATATTAAACTCTGATTGTTTCTACTATAATTTGCACCAGAATTAAAAGTTGCAGTTGGTAATTTACCTGTATTATAAATACTTGTGTTGTTCTCTGCAATTTCTATATTATTCTTAGCTATTTTAATCCCGAAATTATTTTCTAATGTTATTTCTAAAGCTCTTTCTTTGGTTAAAATTTCTTGAGAAACCATTTGTATGGTCGATAAAAACACGACTACTAATATTGTTTTTCTTACCAATATCATATTATTCTTCTTTTGAATTAATCTTAAGAGTTTCTTCTTCTTCATCTACCTTAGCCTCTATAATTGCTCTTTCTACCTCTTCTTTTGTTACAGCTTCTCCGGTTTTTAACCATTTAGCCTTTACTTTAATAGAGTTAGACACAGACAGTAAAATAGGCAACATTACTAGCGTTAAAACAGTTGCTATTGCAATACCATAAGAAATTGAAATTGCCATTGGTATTAAAAATTGTGCTTGTCTACTTTTTTCTAATAATAAAGGTGCCAAACCAGCAACTGTAGTTAAAGACGTTAAAAATATTGCTCTAAAACGAGATTGACCAGCAGCTATTAAAGCATCATCGTATTTCATACCTTCTTTAAGATAGTTATTAAACTTACCAATTAAAACCAAACCATCGTTTACCATAATTCCTATCAAGGCAATAATTCCTAAGAATGATAAAATACCAATTGGAAAATTATGAAAATAATGTCCCCAAACAACACCAATCATACTAAAAGGAATCATGATAATTAATAAAATTGGCTGACTGTAAGAACGGAACGTAAATGCGATTACAATATAAATTAGTAATAAAATAATAGGTCCAACAACATTTACCGAATCTGTTGTTTTTTTTGCTTCTCTATTTTGACCTTCATATAAAGGTGAAACTGTTGGATATTTAGATATTATTTCTGGCATTATCCTATCTTTAATATCATCTAAAATTTCTGTTGCACTTGTTTCTAGATCTTTTAAATCTGCTGTAATTTGAATTTCTCTTTTACCTTTTAAGTGATTAATTGCAATATCTCCTCTGGCAATTGTATAATTTGCAATTTCAGAGAACGCAACTCTAGTGCCAGAAGGTGTAGAAATTCGCATATCATCTAAATTCTTAATAGAAGATCTATCTTTTTTATCATAACGAACCCAAACTTTAATTTCATCTTGACCTCTTTGAAATCTTTGTGCCTGAAATCCGAAGAAACCATATCTAATTTGCGCCATTATTGCTTGCAAATTTAAGCCTAACAAATACGCATTGTCTTTTAGCGTAATTTGAATTTCTTTAATTCCGGCAGGATCATTATCTGCAATATCTTTAAGAAGTGCATTATTTTCTAACTCTTGTTTAAGTTCTTGTTTAGCCGCTTTTAACTCGCTAATATTATTACCTAACAGAGAAACCGCAACCGGACTTCCGCCAAAATTACCACCAGAACCAAAAGTTAAACTTTCTACACCATAAACTTTACCAACTTTATCGCTAATAGAATTTGTAATTTCTGGTGACGAAAAATCTCTAGCTTCACCAGGTAAAAGGTTTACCGTTAGAGTTGCGTTTGCACTTCCCGGACCAATTCTTTTAATAACATTTTCTACAACAGATATATTACCTGTTTGTTTTTCTGTGTATTCTGTATTTGTTAACCATACTTTTTCTTCTATAGAAGAAATTATAGAATCTGTAATTTGTTCGTTTGTACCTTGTGGCATTGTTAAGGTTATTTGAACTCTATCACTTGCTATTCTAGGAAAAAATGCTTGTTTTACAATACCGGCATTCATGGCCATAATACTAAATATTACAAGCGCAATTGGTAAAGACAATGCAAAAATTTTGTTTTGCAAACAGAACTTTAAAAAAGGCATGTAAAAAGTATCTCTTAATTTCATTAACAACCTATCTGCTGCCTTGTTTACTTTTGTAAAGAAAGCATCGATAACATTGGTTTTTTTCTCTTCTCCGTTTTCTTCTCTTTTTCTTTCTAAAGCTTTAGAATGTGCAATATGCGCAGGCAAAATTACCAATGCTTCTACCAAAGAAACCGTTAATGTTAATAATACAATTGTAGAAACTTCACCAAAGAAACTTCCTATTCTACCATCTACAAAGAAGAATGTAGAAAACGCAATAATTGTAGTTAAGATAGCAGATACAATTGGCGGAATAACTTCCATTGTACCATCAATTGCTGCATTTATTTTAGATTTTCCTAAGTCGTAATAATGATGATAAATATTCTCTCCGATCACGATACCATCATCAACCAAAATACCAATAACGATTATCATACCAAATAATGATAATACATTAATTGTCACATCAAACTGAGCCGCAAAAATAAACATTCCGAAAAACGCTACAGGCAAACCAAATGCTACCCAAATTGCCAATCTTAAATTTAAAAATAATGCCAAGAAAAACAACACCAATAAGATACCTACAACTCCGTTTTCTATTAATAATTTAGTTCTACCATTTAATGTAATAGAAGCGTCACTAGAAATATTTAATTGTACGTTTTGTTGTTGCTGATTAAATTTATGAATGTATTCTTTAATTTTATCTGCAGAACTAATTAAATCTTCGTTATTTGTATTACTAACCGTAACATTAATTGCTAAATTACGGTTGTAATACAACCTATCTGGCGTTTCAGACCAAGTATCGTTAACTTTTGCAATATCTTTTAAGCGAATAATATTACCATCTGTAGATGTTCTAACTATTAAATTCTGAAGTTCTACACCATAATAAGAACGGTTACTTGCTCTAATTAAATAATCTTCTTCAGATGTTTTTATGTTACCACCAGTGATTAAAATATTAGAGTTTCTTATGGCATTTGCAACCTCTGTAAAAGACATATTATAAGAACGTAAATCGTTTTCTCTAACAGAAATTTCTATTTCTTCGTCTGGAAAACCAGAAATTGCTACTTGCGAAATTCCTTCGATTCCTCGAATATCATTTTCTACATTTCTAGCATATTGTTTTAAAGATTTTAAAGAAACATTTTCTCCACTAACCGTAAAACTTATTGTTGGTCTTATGCTTTCTACCTTTGCAATTACTGCGGGTTCCATACCAGAAGGAAATGACGGAACTCTATCTACAGCATTTTTAACATCAGATAAAACAACATCTATATCTTTACCTTTTTCTACTTCGATATTTACACTTGCAGAATTTTCTCTAGAAACAGATGTTACTCTTTCTACACCAACAATTCCTTTTAAATTGTCTTCAATTTTTAAAACAACACCTTCTTCCATTTCTGCTGGTGAGGCACCAGGATACGCTAAACTTATTTGAATAAGTTGCGAGTCTACCAGCGGAAAAAACGAAGATTTCATGCTGATTGCACCAACTGCTCCAAAAATAATAAATGCAAGAATCATTACATTTACGGCAACGGGATATTTAATAAAATAAGTAATGATTTTTTTCATAGTTTACTTCTTTTTATTAATTTTTACAATCATTCCGTCGAAAGCTCCTGGTAAAGTTTGTGTTAAAATTTTTGCATCATTTTCTACACCTTTAATTACAACTTTATCTGTTCCAAAATATACTGGTTGCACAGAAACTAAACTTAAAATACTATCGTTTTTAACTGT
>JAHDHO010000117.1:0-1274 GCA_020631275.1 Polaribacter sp.
TTGGTGAAACTTTCGATTTAACTCGTGAGCGTGTTCGTCAAATTAAAGAAAAAGCAATTAGAAGATTAAAACATACGTCTAGATCTAAAATTTTAATGACATACTTAGGTTAATCATTACAAATTATAAAAATTAAAACTCTCAAATTTATTTTGAGAGTTTTTTTTTGAAGCTATTTCCTGCTTTACGTTATATCTTTTTTTCATTCTTCAAAAAAGGATGTCACTTCAATCAGGGCTATACTTGCTTATAAACTTTTACCTATATTTAATTTTAAAGTTTTTTTTGAATACACATTCCTCACATTTTTAATTTTAGAAAGAGCTCTAAATCTAAATCAGTATTCATCAATTAAAATGATAAAAGTTTAAAAAAATATCAGATATATTCCTTAAAAATCTTTTTTCTTTTCGTGCAAAACGCCCAAAAAATTAAAACCTTGGCTATCGCCCTACGATTAATTACCTTTGCAAACCAAAATAACAACACAACAATAAATACATGAATAATTTAATTGCACCTTCGGTTTTAGCGGCAGATTTCGCCAACTTACAACGCGATATAGAAATGGTTAATAATAGTGAGGCAGATTGGTTTCATATTGATATTATGGATGGCGTTTTTGTACCAAACATATCATTCGGGATGCCTGTGTTAAAAGCCATTAAAAAACACGCCACTAAAACAATCGACGTACATTTAATGATTGTAAATCCGGATCAATACATACAAACATTTGCAGATTTGGGCGCTGATATTTTAACTGTTCATTACGAAGCTTGTACGCATTTACACAGAACAATACAAGCTATAAAAGCTGCCGGAATGAAAGCTGGAGTTGCCTTAAACCCACATACACCAATTGCAGTTTTAGAAGACATAATTGCAGATTTAGATTTGGTTTGTATTATGAGTGTTAACCCAGGTTTTGGCGGACAATCATTTATAGAAAACACGTACAAAAAAGTAAGTCAATTAAAACACTTAATTGAGTTTACAGAATCGTCTTGCCAAATAGAAATAGACGGTGGTGTAACCAATTTAAACGCCAATAAATTAATAGAAGCTGGTGCAAATGTATTAGTGGCAGGTAGTTATGTTTTTGGAGCAGAAAACCCTACAGAAACAATTGCCGATTTAAAAAATATTATACAGTAATTGCTATATACAGTAGTAGACATAGAAACCACAGGAAATGGATATAAAGGTTCGAAAATAACCGAAATATCCATTTTTGTTTTCGACGGAAAAAAAATTGTAGATGAGTTTACATC
>JAHDHO010000117.1:1374-8682 GCA_020631275.1 Polaribacter sp.
CCGAAATATCCATTTTTGTTTTCGACGGAAAAAAAATTGTAGATGAGTTTACATCTTTAGTTAACCCAGAACAAAATATACCTGCATTTATAACCAATCTTACCGGTATTACAAATGCCATGGTTAGAAATGCGCCTAAATTTTACGAAATTGCTAAAAAGGTAGAAGAAATTACAAAAGACACCGTTTTTGTGGCTCATAATGTTAATTTCGATTACAATATAATTCACGAAGAATTTAAAAATTTAGGTTTTAGTTTTAAACGAAAAAAGCTATGTACAGTTCGTTTATCAAGAAAAATTATGCCTGGTTTAAATTCTTATAGCTTAGGTAATATTTGTACTGTAGAAAACATCCCTATTAATGGTAGACACAGAGCAAAAGGTGATGCCGAAGCAACTACAGAATTATTTAGACGATTGATAGAAAGAGATGATAATTTTATAATTAATTCTTTTTTAAACCCTCGCTCTAGACAGGCAACTTTACCACCTCTTTTAGACAAGAAAATTGTAGATAATTTACCCGAAACTTTTGGTGTTTACTATTTTAAAAATACAGCAAAAGAAGTAATTTATGTTGGAAAAGCTAACAATGTAAAACAGCGAGTTATTAGTCATTTTTACGACAAAAAGAAGAAAGAACAAAATATGTGTTTAGAAACTGCTGATATTTCTTTTATCGAAACAGGTAGTGAACTACTAGCATTACTGCATGAATCGGAAGAAATTAAAAGCATTTATCCTAAATATAATAGAGCACAAAGAAAATCTGGTGAAGCTGTGGGTTTGTTTTCTTATGAAGACCAAAAAGGCATTATTCATTTGGCGTATAATAGGTTAAAATTAATTCCGAATGCAATGATGAAATATTACTCTGTTGCAGAAGCTAGAAAACATATAGAAAATTTGTGCGAAGAATTTAATCTTTGTCCTAAATACTGCCATTTACAAACAAATGTCTCTAGTTGTTTTCATTATCAAATTAAAGAATGTAAAGGTGTATGTTGCGGTAAAGAATCTGTTAAAGACTATAATTTACGCGTAAAAGAAGCAATAAACTCTGTAGGAATTGGAGCAGAAAATTTAGTAATTAATGAAACCGGAAGAACTGAAAACGAAATTGGTTTTGCACTTATTTTAGACGGAATTTACAAAGGTTTTGGTTATGTAGATTCTAACCAAGCTAATCAATTAAATAATCCAGAAGACTATCAGTTTTTTGTTCAACCTAAAAAAGACAATAGAGATGTTCAAAGAATTATTGCAGGATACTTAAAGAAAAAAAATGCTTTTTCTGAAGATACTGATCACATTGAATCTTCAGAAAAAGTATAAATTTTTTATTTTACTACTTCTTTTTTTTATTTTTCTTTAGTTTATTTAACCAAATTATTGTTCCGGTAACTGGTAAACTTGTTGCTATTAAACATGCCAAGAAATATATAATTTTAGAAAACATTCCGTAAATTTCTCCTGTGTGTAATGGTTTAATTAAAGATGCAATTTTAACATTAAATGGTTTGTCTTTAAAATAATCTACAGCCAAAACTTTACCTGAAGCGTCCAAATATAATTTATCTGTAAAAACTGGTGAAAAGCTAGCTTCATCAGACTTTCTAAAACTATAATAGTTATTTCTTTTACTCGGAAAAGTTACCGACAACTCACCTTTATAATCCAGAGTTTGATTAGCTCTAGCAATAAGTTTGTCTACGTTTAACATTTTATCCGAAGAAATTTTATCTACATTTATTTTTACACTAGATCGATTAAAAACCTTTGTACCAAGAACAGTACTTAAACCTTCTCTATAACCTTCGAAAGACCAACATAAACCAGTTAACCCCATAATTACAATAAAAATACAAGCGTAAAAACCTAAAGTGTTATGTAAATCGTGATTTATCCTTTTCCAATTTGCATTGAACTTAATTTTAAGTCCTTGCTTAAAATTTTTCAATTTTACTCTTCTTGGAAACCAAAGAACAATACCAGTTAGAGAAAGAATCAAAAAAATTATTGTAGAAACTCCAACAATTGGTCTTCCTATATTTGTATCTAACATTAACCATCTATGTAATTTAAACATTGAAAATAGAAATGCATCTGCGCTCGTTTTTTCTACTTTTTGTACTTCCGAATTAAATGGATTTACGAATACTTTTGAGCCTCTTCTTTCTTTTAAATCCTTTTTTATATTGAAAACATAAGGCTCTAAATTTCCTGAAGGAACTGTAACTCCAGTAACAAATCCAATTTCTTTTTCTTCAAGTATTTTAATAAGAGATGAAACCGCTATTTTTTTATTTGAAGCTTCAATTTTAAACTCTTCAGCAAAAAAATCTTTTATCTCGTGCTCGAATGTTAAAACTGTACCTGTTAAACATACCACAAAAAGTACAATTCCGCTAGCTAAACCAAGCCAAAGATGAATATCATTTATAAGTTTTCTAAAAGTATATGATGTCTTTTTTTTCATTGGTAGTACGTAAATTTACATTTATTTAGACTTGTTTTAAATAAAAGTGCAAATATAAAAATTGAAATGATAAAAACAATATTATTTAGAATAAATATAAATAAAAGTACAACTTAAAAATATGCTCTCTGAAATGTATAGTTAATAGAAATAATGTGACTATTAAAACTTTATAGTGTCATAATAATGTCACACGAAAAAATATTCATTACTTTTGTGCTCTTAAATTTTTTTATCTTATGTTAACATATGTAAAGAAAGCGAAATTATTTGGGGGAATAGTTCGTTTTAAATTGCATACCACCCTAGCCCTATTACTTTTAATAGGTATTTTAAATTCATCTAACGTTTTAGCTCAGTCAAGTATAGACTGGAGTACAGCAAATTGGCCACAAGGTTCTACGTCTGGTACAGTAAACTTAACAACGCCTGCTGGTTTTAAACAAGAATCTGTTACAATTAACATTACGCGTAACACTGCAGATGGTAATTTTTTCTCAAGTGCTGCTACCGGAACTTTCCCAAGAATAGACCTTGCTTCTGGCGGTTTATTTGGTGGTGTTGATGATCTTGGTATTGCATTTGACCCTGCAGACACTGGTAGGGAAAACGCTAATTCACCTGTAACTATAAGGTTAACTTTTAGCCAAAACATTACAAATCTAAAATTTGGTATCTCAGATATAGACCATAGTAATGGTAGAGTTGATAGAGTAACCGTAACAAGTAACGCTGGTTCACCAAACTCAATAACAATAGTAGATCCACCAAATACAACGATATCTTCTACAACCGTTAATTCTGCTCAATCATCAACTACAAATGTAGATTCGAACAATAATGACAACGGATCTATCATTGTAGATTTTGGTTCTAAATCTGTAAGAACTGTTACAATCGTTTATACAGATAACAACAACTCTAATGGCCCAAGAGGTACTGGTTTTTTAGGTAATTTTACATTAACTACAGCTAACATAATAGATGCGGTAAATGATAGTGCAACTACAACCTATGGTATTGGTGGTAATGCGGTAAATAACGTTTTATCTAACGATATATTAAAAACTGCAGCCCCAACACTTGCAAATGTTAATTTAACACAAATTAGTAGCACAAACTCAGGTATTAGTTTAAATACATCTACAGGAACAGTAAATGTTGCTCCTGGAACCCCTGTGGGTACATACACTTTAGTTTATAGGATCTGTGAAAAGGCCTCGACTTCTAATTGCGACACAGCTTCTGTAATAATTAAGGTAGCATTGCCAGATAATGATAAAGACGGAATTGCAGATAGTAATGATTTAGATGATGATAATGATGGGATTTTAGACAGTGTTGAAGGTTATACTTGCCCTAGTTCTAATTATGTAAGTTTATCAAGAACTTTCAACAATACTAATACAAATACAAATGGTGGTAGGAACTCTGGAAATGTTACAAATACATATCCTTATAATGATGCAAATGCTACTTTTGGTTACCAAGTTACAAATAATGCAACTTGGTCTAGCGGGGTTTCTAGTTCTGGTCCTACAAGTGGAGTGAGCGGTAATTACATAAACGTGCAATCTAAAGGAACAAATTTTCCTTTATCTACTTCTTACCCTGCAAACGCTAGCTCTACAAGTGTTGCTGTTTATACATTAACTTTTACAAAACCAGTATATAATTTAGAATTTAAATGGGGGGGCTTAGACAATCAAGATAGAGTTGATTTTATTGGTAGCCTAAACGGCGCTAATGTTCCTTTAGTAGTTACAAATAACACTTTACCTAACGGGCAGTACACAATCAATGGTCAATCTGTAAATAGTAGTGCAGCTGCTGGTAATGCACCTAACAATAGTGTAAAGGTTACATCTGCTCAACCCATAAATAAAATAACCTTTGTTACTGGTAAATATAACGGTAATGCAGGTAATGTTACTATGCAATTATTTGAACTTAAATACTGTCTTGCAATTGATAGCGATGGTGATGGGGTTCCAAATTATTTAGATTTAGATTCAGATAATGATGGTATTACAGATGTTATCGAATCTGGAGGAACAGATGCTAATAGAGATGGAAAAGCAGATGGAAACGTAGGTACTTCTGCTGCAACAAACGGTGTCCCTAGTTCTGCTGGTACAGGAAATACTCCCGCCAACTCAGATTCAGATACTTTACCAAATCATTTAGATATAGACGCAGATAATGATGGTATACCAGATAATATAGAAGCTCAGACTTCTAATGGTTACATCCCTCCTAGTGGCGTAGCAAATAGTATAGTAGATGTCAATAAAAATGGTGTAGATGATAATTATGAATCGGGAACATTAATCGGTTTCAATCCCGAGAATACCGATGGCATAGATAATCCAGATTATTTAGATTTAGATTCAGATAATGATGGTATTACAGATATAAGAGAAAATGGAGATAACAACAATTCATTATCAGGCACAGATTCAGATAATGATGGTTTAGATAATGCTTTTGATGATAACAATGACTCTAGCATTGCCGGTTCTACTGTAAATGACGGTTTAGGTAATGGTAATAAAATTACTGATATCAATTCTTTAGAAAATGCTTACGGTGATAATGATAACAATTTCAATCCTGGTGATGGAAATTTAGATTACAGAGATTTTAAAGATTTTGATAAAGATGGCATTGCAGATTTTAATGATTTAGATGATGACAACGACGGAATTTTAGATACTGTTGAAACTGCTTCTTGTGTAGGAAGTTTAAACTATGAATTTTATGATAGTGTACCAGCAGGAAATACAGTAGATAATATCCCAACAACTGGCGCTTTAGGTACAGGTACTGTCTCTAATTTTGATGTAGCTGCTTTACAAAGAATAGTAACACCAGCAGATGACCAAACATATAGTATTAGATATACAGGGTATATAAATATCCCAACAACCACAAACTACACTTTTTATTTAAATTCTGATGATGGTTCTAAACTTTTTATAGATGGAAATCAAGTTGTAGATTACGACGGACTGCATGGTGCCGGAGGATTGGTAACTGGTGATAATATTCCTCTAAAAGAAGGTTTACATGAAATTACCATTTTGTTTTTTGAAAATACAGGCGCACACTCTTTAGATGTAGAATATTCAAGCTCTACTATTTCAAGAAGAAATTTACCTTTCTCTATCTTGTCACCAAATTGCGACACCGATAATGACGGTTTACCAAATCATTTAGATATAGATGCCGATAACGATGGTATTCCAGATAACATAGAAGGTCAAACTTCAAATGGTTATGTTGCTCCAAGTGGAATCGGAACATCAATTACCGACTCAAATAATAACGGTGTAGATGATAATTATGAAAATGGTCAAATAGGTTTAACACCAGTTAATACTGATATTTCTAATGATTCTATTCCAGATTATTTAGATTTAGACTCAGATAATGACGGCATAATTGATGTTTTAGAAAATGGAGATAATGATAATGGCGTATCTGGTACTGATACTGATGGTGACGGTTTAGACGATAATTTTGATGACAACAATGATAGTAACACAGAAGGTTCTACTGTTAATGATGGTTTAGGTAACGGTAATAAAGTAACTAATACAACTACATTAGAGAGTGCTTACGGTGATCAAGACAATGATTTTCCTGGTTCTGGTGATTTAGACTACAGAGATAAAAATGATATTGATAATGATGGTATAGCAGATGTTTTCGATTTAGATAACGATAATGATGGTATACCTGATGTAGACGAAATGGATTGTAGTGGCAATAACCTAGGTAATTCAGCTCCTTTATTGGGTGCTTTTAGGGATAATATCTTTTGGTTAAATTGGGATGGAGAGTTCACCAACGGTATAAACTTAGGAGATAGCAAAACGTTTACAATGCCAGATGGCTCTACTATAACAGCTACAGTTATATCGGCTGCAGCTAAAAATGGGTTAACAACAGATTTTGTACCTGTAGATATGGCTGCTTGGGATGCAAATCCAAATCCGCATTTAAAACAATATTACGATACAACACCAGATAATGAAGTTCTTTATAACCCTTCTGGTAAAGCTTCCTCTGAAATCGACTTTACAATAAGATTCACAGGTTTAAATAATAATATTGTATTCACACCTAACCTTGTAGTTGCCGATGGTGAAAGTACAGATGAAATTACAGAAAAAGCACAATACTATACTTCAGGTACAAATTGGGAAATATTAGATAACATACCAAATACTTTTACAAACTCTAATATAAATGCTAAAGAAGCATTTTTAGAAGGAAATGACACAGGTTCTGGTGGAAATGGTTTTTATGTTTTAAAATCAAATAAAGCAAACACAATTAGAGTTGTTCTTAAAAACACTGTAAATGGTTCTTCACAAGGTGTTGCTTTCGGGATTTTCTTAGATTGTTTACCTATAGATTCTGATAATGATGGTATTCCAAATCATTTAGATTTAGATTCTGATAACGATGGTATTCCAGATATTGTAGAAGCTGGTGGAACAGACACTAACGGTGACGGTAAAGTTGACAATATTAATGCCAATGGTACTTTAATTAATGATGCTAACAATAACGGTTTAGATGATTTATATGATGTTGATAACGGAGGTAATAAAATACCAAACTTAGACTCTGATGGAGATGGCATTCCGAATACTCAAGACTTAGATTCAGACAACGATGGTATTCCAGATATTGTAGAAGCTGGTGGAACAGACACTAACGGTGACGGTAAAGCTGATAACTTTGTTGATGCTGATAATGACGGATTTAATGATGTTGTGGATGGGGATGTAGGTCAAGATGGTACTTCAGAAAATT
>JAHDHO010000118.1 GCA_020631275.1 Polaribacter sp.
CTGAGATCCTTTTTTTAAAGATCTAATTTGTTCTTCCATACTAGAACCACCGTAAACTGTTGTTACTTTTACATCTGGTAAATACTTACAGAAATCTTTAATATTGTTTCCTATTTGTACAGCAAGTTCTCTTGTAGGAGATAAAATAATTGCTTGTACATTTTTACTACTAGTATCTAAAAGTTCTAATATAGGTAAACTAAAAGCTGCGGTTTTACCTGTACCTGTTTGTGCAAATGCTTTTAAATCGTCTGTAGATGAAATTATTTGTGGAATTGCTTTTTCTTGTATAACAGTTGGTTTTTCGTAACCTAAATCTGTTAATGCTTTGTTTATAGGTTCTTTTAAACCTAACTCTAAAAATGTTGACATTACTGTGTTTTTGTAGATTCACAGAACGCCCACCTGCAAATCAATTTATAAATTTCGACTTGATTTTCTATGAGTTACCTCAAAATTAAAATCGTGCAAAGGTACATGAAATTAACTTATTAGCAAGTATTTAAGTATTTAATTGTTTTTGCTTAGTTCTTTAAGCTGATTATTAATGTTATAAGATGAAATTGCGGCGTAACCATTGACTACGATTCCGTTTTTATTAACAAGAATTGTTCTATTCATTTTGCTGGTAAGGAAATTTTCTTTTAAATCTTCTGAATTAATGTAATATTGATTTTTAATATCAATATTTTTAATTCTATTATTACTGTTACCATCAATCTCTATAACTGCGAAATTTAAATTTGGAAATTTTTTCTGTAAATATGGAATTCTAGAACTTATAAATGATTTAGACATATATTCCTTATTCCAAAATAATAAAACAGAATTTTTATGAATTGTAAAATCTACAATATCTATAGATTGGTTTGTAAAATCTATAATATTAAATCCTTTAATAGCATCTCCTTTATGTATTATTTTATTATCTTCTAAAACACTTTTTACAAGATTAATATCATCTTTATTTGTAGAAAGCTTAAAAAATAATTCAAACGACTCATTATTAATATTACAACTCGATTTTCTGTAAAAATGGTCTAGAACAGTTCTTTTAAGTAGTGCATTCTTAGAATCTGTTGCATTAATTTCCTTATCAATAGTATGTAATAAGTCGACTGTAAATTGAGTTGTAAAATTTTCTTGCTTGGGTTTATGACCTAATGCGTATGTTTTGTTATATAAATAATTGGTAATGTATCTCGCATAAGGAGAATAATACATTAAATCGTTATTATTAAATTCAATATTTTGTCTGTAATCATAAAAAGATGGTTCCAATTTAGGGAATTCTTTTTTTCGTAAACTGTAAACGTGATTGGTAGGATATCTTTCTGCTCTAGAATATATTGTATAGGTTAAAGCAGTTTTAAGTATTTTAAAATAGCTTTCTGTCTCATTCGGATGTTTTTCAATGTATTCTTTGTATGTTTCTAATCTAGTATTGATAACAGAATCAACTTTTTCTTTGTATTTATTAGGTGATAATCTGTTTAGCTTGTAAAATAATTTTCTTTCATTTTCGTCTTCAAGAAAAATATCGATTAAAATATTATTTCTTTCAGCACCTTTACCTGCAAAAACTAAAGATTCATCAAAATCCCAAGTATTTAAGCGCAACATTAAACTATCTTTTGGCTCTAAATAAATGTATTGTGTCTCATTACCATGTTCAAAATGATATAAACCCTCGTTTAAATTATCAAAAGTACCTAGAAACTTGTTTTTTTTATCTAAAACCAAAGTATCTATTAATTTATCATTTGCATACAAAACAACAAACTTGGTTTTAGGGTTGATAATTTTACCACCAAAATAGGTATTGGTGTTATTGCCACTATTAGAGCAACTTTGTATTGTTACTAATAGTAATAGAATGGGAATAAATAAAATGTAATTTTTACGCATATATAATTGGCAAATATAGTATACAAATGTAGAAATTAGAATTTTGTCATGTTGTTAATTCACTGTTAAAATAGTTTAAAACAATATTTAAAATTCAAATTTTTAGCTTACAAAAGTATTAATGATTTTGGTTAAAAAGAAAAATGGAATTTGTACTTTTGCACAAAATTAAAAAAAGCTTATTTATGTTATCAGTATCTAATTTATCTGTTCAATTTGGAAAACGTATTTTATTCGATGAAGTAAATACAAAGTTTGTTCAAGGAAATTGTTACGGAATTATTGGAGCCAACGGAGCCGGGAAATCTACATTCTTAAAGATTATTTCTGGCGTACAAGAGCCAACTTCTGGTCAAGTACATTTAGAAGCAGGCAAACGTATGTCTGTTTTAACTCAAGATCATTATGCTTTTGATGAGTATCCGGTTTTAGAAACTGTAGTAATGGGTAATAAAGATTTATTTAAAATAAAAAAACAAATAGATGCTTTATACGCAGATTATACTGATGAAAATGCAGAGAAAATAGGTGAATTGCAAATTGTTTTTGAAGAAATGGATGGTTGGAACGCAGATTCTAATGCTGCAGCAATGCTATCTAACTTAGGTATAAAAGAAGATTTGCATTACACTTTAATGAAAGATTTAGATGGTAAGCAAAAAGTACGTGTGTTAATAGCACAAGCTTTATTTGGTAATCCTGATGTGTTAATAATGGATGAGCCAACCAACGACTTGGATTTTGAAACAATTGCTTGGTTAGAAAACTTCTTAGCTAATTTTGAAAATACAGTAATTGTGGTATCTCATGATAGACACTTTTTAGATGCTGTTTGTACACATATTTCTGATATAGATTTCGGAAAAATTAATCATTATTCTGGTAACTATACTTTTTGGTACGAATCTAGCCAACTAGCAGCAAAACAGAGAGCACAACAAAACAAAAAAGCAGAAGACAAAAAGAAAGAATTAGAAGAATTTATTCGTCGTTTTTCTGCAAATGTTGCAAAATCTAAACAAGCAACTTCTCGTAAAAAAATGATTGATAAATTAAATGTTGAAGATATTAAACCATCAAGTAGACGTTATCCTGCAATTATTTTTGATAGAGATAGAGAAGCCGGAGATCAAATTTTAAATGTCGAAGGTTTATCTAAAGAATTTGAAGGGGAAAAATTATTTGATGATGTGCACATCAATTTAAATAAAGGAGATAAAGTAGCTGTAATTTCTAAAAACTCTAGAGCGGTAACAGCTTTTTATCAAATTATTAATGGTAATGAAGATGCAGATGCTGGTAAGTTTTCGTGGGGAGTTACAACTACACAATCTTATTTACCTTTAGATAACTCTAGCTTTTTTCAAGATGGTAACTTAAACTTGGTAGATTGGTTAAGGCAATATGCCCAAACAGAAGAAGAAAGAGAAGAAGTGTTTTTACGTGGTTTCTTAGGAAAAATGATTTTTTCTGGAGAAGAAGCTTTAAAGAAAAGTAATGTGCTTTCTGGGGGTGAAAAAGTACGTTGTATGTTGTCTAGAATGATGATGAAGAGAGGAAACGTATTAGTTTTAGATGAACCAACAAATCACTTAGACTTAGAGTCTATACAATCATTAAACAACGCGTTAATTAATTTTAAAGGAACTGTTTTATTTACAACACACGATCACGAGTTTGCACAAACAGTTGCAAATAGAATTATAGAGTTAACACCTAAAGGAGTTATTGATAGATATACAACTTTCGAAGAGTATTTATCTGATCCAAAAATTAAAGAATTAAGAGAAAAAATGTACTCTTAGTTAAATAATTATTGATTAAAAATAAAAAAGGAAACCAATTTGGTTTCCTTTTTTATTTACATATTAGTTTAGTTTTTTAATGGACTAATTATTTTTACATCAGAAAAAGAAATTGCGCCTCTAACTACACCATCAATTGTTTTCTTTAAAGCTTCTATTAATTGCATTTTTAATTGCGATTTATGGTATATTAAACTAACTTCTCTAGCTGGTGGCGGATTTGTGAATTCTCTTAAATGATTTTTATCTGTTGCATTTAAATCTAATGTATGTAAATAAGGTAATAATGTCATACCTAAACCTTCTTTAGAAAGCTTAATCAATGTATCAAAACTTCCGCTTTCTAATTGAAAACCTTTTTTATTGTCTAACTTATGTGTTCTACATAAGTTAATTACACTGTCTTTAAAGCAATGACCGTCTTCTAATAATAAAATATCTTCCATTTCTAACTCATCTGCAGTAATTCGTTTAGAATCAAATAATCTATGATTTCTTGGTACCAAACCTACAAATGGTTCATAGTATAAAGGTCTTTCTTTAATTGCCTCATTTTCTAAAGGTGTTGCAGCAATTGCAGCATCAATATGTCCGTCTGTTAATTTTCTTACAATATCTTCTGTAGTCAATTCTTCGATAATTAATTTTACCTTCGGATATTTTTTAGTAAAGTTTTGCAAAAACATAGGTAATAAAGTCGGCATAATGGTTGGTATAATTCCTATTTTAAATTCGCCACCGATATAGCCTTTTTGTTGATGTACAATATCTAGTATTCGATTACTTTCATCAACAATAACTTTAGCTTGTTCTACAATTTTTCTACCAACTTCTGTAAGTTCTATTGGTTTTTTAGATCTATTAAAAACTTTTACACCTAATTCATCTTCTAACTTTTGTATTTGCATACTTAAAGTAGGTTGTGTTACAAAGCTATGTTCTGCTGCTACCGTAAAATTTTGGTATTCAGAAACAGACAAAACATATTTTAATTGAGTAATTGTCATTTTATATAAGAAATTTTGATAAAGATATTAAAACTATCAATAATTATTATCTATTAACAAGTTTAATTTAGGTTAAATTTGATTTAAATTTAAAGAAAATACAATGAGCAAGTCAATATTAGGATTAGATAAAAAAGATAGTGCAAATTTAGTTGATAACCTAAATGGATTATTAGCAAATTTTCAAATATATTACCAAAATTTAAGAGGATTACACTGGAATATTAAAGGGAAAAACTTCTTTGAATTGCATGTTAAGTTCGAAGAGTTTTATACAGACTCGCAAGTGAAGATAGACGACATTGCAGAAAGAATTTTAACGTTACAAGGTAAGCCATTACACACGTTTACAGATTATTTAGAAATTTCTTCTGTTGCAGTTGGTAAAGATATTTCGAATGATGTAGAAGGGGTAGAGCTAGTAGTTAATTCTTTATCTGAGTTACTTAAAATTGAAAGAGAAATTTTAGATTTATCTGACAAAGCAGATGATGAAGGTACAAACTCTATGATGAGTGATTTTATTGCAGAACAAGAAAAAACAATTTGGATGTTAAATTCTTGGTTGGGTAAATAATCAATTATAATATTAAATAAAAAAGGGAGCAATTTGCTCCCTTTTTTATTATTTTAATAAGTAAGAAAATCCAATCTCGTAACCAGCAAAAGTGTAACCGCTATTTGGTTGTTTTGTATCTAAATTAGAAACATGACCAATATTTCCACCAACATATATATAAGCTTTATTAAATGCTTTGTAAGACAATCCTAAAGAAGCATTTTCTATAAACGTAAAGCCTTTTGCTAATCGTTCTGACCTCTTATTAATAGAAGCCAAACCCAGACCAAGAGTCATTTGAGCATTTAATTTATCAAATATTTTTTGTTCAATTAACAAACTAAACTCTAAACCATATAAAGCTATCGATTTTAATGCTGTAAATTCAGCTCTTTTGGCTTCATAATTATCTTCATCTGGTGTTACAAATTGTTCATTTATAAGTTGATGTTTTATGTTTTGTAACTGTGGTTGAACAATTAAATCAAAATCGAAAGATTTCCACTTACCTAAATCATAAAAAACCTGAAATTTATAAATATCAGCAGTGTAAGCATAGTCTTTATCATTAAATAAAAAACTGTCTTCGTCTACATTGTTATACAAAAAACCTATTTTTTTGAAATTTAAAATTCCTTTTTTAGGTTGTTGTGCAGTACAAATTAATGTAGAAAAAATAAAAACTAAGAATACATGCTTCATTATAGATTCTTAGCTAAACATTTTAGCAACTTTTTCTGCTTTTCTGTTTTCTGAATAATCATAAAAACCTTCACCAGATTTTACACCTAGTTTACCAGCCATTACCATGTTTACTAGAAGCGGACAAGGTGCATATTTTGGGTTTTTAAATCCGTCGTACAAAACATTTAGAATAGACAAACACACATCTAAACCAATAAAATCTGCTAATTGTAATGGTCCCATAGGATGCGCCATTCCTAATTTCATTACGGTATCAATTTCTGTAACACCAGCAACACCGTTGTAAAGAGTTTCTATAGACTCATTAATCATTGGCATTAAAATTCTGTTAGCTACAAAACCAGGATAATCGTTAACCTCTACTGGCGTTTTTTTAATTTCTTTAGACAAATTCACAATCGTTTCCATAACAGCATCAGAAGTATTGTAACCTCTAATAATTTCTACCAATTTCATAATCGGTACCGGATTCATAAAGTGCATACCAATAACCTTTTCTGGTCTATTTGTAACTGCGGCAATTTGTGTAATAGAAATTGAAGATGTATTTGTAGCTAAAATTGTGTTTTCATTACAAACATCATCTAATTGCTTAAAAATTTTAGATTTTAACGCCACATTTTCTGTAGCAGCTTCCACAACTAAATCAACATCTTTAACTCCGTTTTCTATAGAAGTAAAAGGGGTAATATTATTAAGAGTAGCCGTTTTATCAGTCTCAGAAATTTTTTCTTTGGCAACCATTCTATCTAAATTTTTAGTAATAGTTGCAATACCTTTATTTAAAGCAGTTTCAGAAATATCTATTAAGTGAACATTATAATTAAATTGTGCAAAAGTATGGGCAATTCCGTTTCCCATTGTACCAGCACCAATTACAGCGATATTTTTCATCAATATTTAATTTAAAATTTATTTTATGGGCGTTTAAACAGGCTTTCGCTACTCGCTTTTTTAAAATTTATTTTATAAAAATTTTAAAAAGAGCTCAAACAAACCGCTCTATCCTTAACGCACTTATTTGTTAAGTTTTAGAAACAATCTATAATCATTTGTGCAACTCTTAAAGCTTCTGCACCTTGTCTTAAAGAAACAACAGGTTTTGTGTTGTTTAGAATAGCATCTGCAAAAGATTCTAATTCATCTAAAATTGCATTGTTGTTTTCTACTTCCGGATTGTCGAAATAAATTTGCTTTTTTACACCTTCTGCATTTTGCAAAATCATTGCAAACTCATCTGGTTTATTTGGCACATCTTTCATTCTAACAATCTCAGATTTTTTTTCTAAAAAATCTACAGAAATATACGCGTCTTTCTGAAAAAAACGAGTTTTACGCATGTTTTTCATTGAAATTCTACTTGCAGTTAAATTAGCAACACAACCATTCTCAAATTCAATTCTTGCATTTGCAATGTCTGGTGTTTCAGAAATTACAGATATACCACTAGCGTTTACATTTTTTACTTTAGAATCAATAACAGACAGAATTATATCTATATCGTGAATCATTAAATCTAATACAACAGGCACATCTGTACCTCTTGGGTTAAACTCAGCTAATCTGTGAGCTTCGATAAACATTGGCGTAACAATTTTATCTTTAACAGCTGTAAAAGCAGGATTAAAACGTTCTACATGCCCAACTTGACCTTTAACATGAAACTGGCTTGCTAAAGTTTTTATAGCTTCCGCCTCTACAACTGTTTTAGTAATTGGTTTCTCTATAAAAATATGTCTACCATTTTCAATAGCAAGTTTAGCACATTCAAAATGCGATAGAGTAGGTGTAACTATATCTACTACATCTACTGCATCTATTAAATCTTCTATAGAATCGAATAATTTATAACCAAATTCTTTAGCAACTTTTTCTGCATTTTCTTTAAAAGGGTCAAAAAAACCAACAAGTTCATATTTATCAGATTGTTGTAGTAAACGTAAATGAATTTTACCAAGATGACCAGCACCTAAAACTCCAGCTTTTAGCATATGTATATTATTTTTTTGAATTATTAGCTGTTGCAATCACATTTAAATTAAAATAATAGTTAATAGTATTGTTTTAAATGCTTTAAAATTTCTATTTTTTTATAGAAAAAATCAACGAAAACAAAGATACAATTTTATAATATTGTATTTAGAATTATTACTATTTTTAGACTTTAGAAATTATTAAATTTGAAAGACACATCCAAACATCAAGGACTTAGAAATCAATTAGCTGCTGTTTTAGAAGCAAAAGGTATTACCGATGCAAATGTTTTAAATGCGGTTAGAAAAATACCAAGACATTTATTTATAGACTCTAGTTTCGAGGCTCATGCTTATCAAGACAAGGCGTTTCCTATTGCTGCAGAACAAACAATTTCTATGCCTTATACGGTTGCTTTTCAATCTGAAACTTTAGAAATTAAACCCGGAGAAAAAGTTTTAGAAATAGGTACAGGTTCTGGTTACCAAACGGCTGTATTATTAGAATTGAAAGCAGAAGTCTATTCTATAGAAAGACAAAAAGAGTTGTTTAAAAAAACGTCTTTATTTTTACCTAAAATAGGTTACAAACCCAAGAGATTTATTTTTGGTGATGGTTATAAAGGTTTAAAAGAAAAAGCTCCTTTTGATAAAAT
>JAHDHO010000119.1 GCA_020631275.1 Polaribacter sp.
TTTAAAATGAACGGCATTTTTCCGCAGGAAAAATAGAGTTTATTAAAAAGCACAAACCTTTGATTAAGCCAAATTTAGCAATTTTTTATACAAGGTGTTGCCTAAAGTTGTTTTTTGTTTTTCCGACTTTGTTATTATTTTCGAGATTTAACGTTCGAGTGATTATTCCGCCAACATTTTTAATTCCGCAATATTGATAATTCAACATTTTGAGTGTTTTTTTATATTTTGATTTACGAGATTTTTCCGTTTTTTCAAATTTTACGTTTGAGTGAAAATTCCACAAAAATTTTCATTCCGTAATAATTGGAAATTCAACATTTGAGTGGTTTCTTTTATTCTTGAAAAATGAGATTTCTCCGCCTTTTAAAATTTTGAGTTTAAGAGAATATTCCACAAACTTTATTTTAAGAATCTAAATATTTTCAAAGTTTATAAATCTTTATTAAAAACTAAAATTTTCACTCGCGAGAGAGTGTTTAACATTTTAAAATTCAGAAGTTTTATTGTTTTTTTTCCAACGTTTTGATTGGTTTTGGGCAATTTTTGGCAACTAGTTATATGCAATCAAATATATTGCATTTTCATTATAATTTACCGGATAATAAAACTTTTTTATGATCATTATCGGTTCTGTTAAAATTTTGTAATGCTCGATCTAATGGATTCTGAATCTCCATTAAATCTTTTCTTTTTACATGTGTGTAAATCATTGTCGTTTCTGGTCTAGAATGACCTAATAATGACTGAATGTATCTTATATCGACTCCGTTTTCTAATAAATGCGTTGCGTAACTGTGTCTTAATGTGTGTGGTGTTACAGTTCTTCTAATGCCTGCTTTTAAACAACTTTTCTTTAAAAACTGACGTACACTTTCTGCACTATATTTCCCCTTATTTTGTCCCTCAACAAAATAAATTTCGGGGTTGTAAGAGTAATAATAATTTGATAATAACGGAATAAAACTGTCGGCTAAACTAACATATCTATCTTTTCTTCCTTTACTATTTTTAACAACTAATTGTTTTCTGTCAATATTAAAATTCTCTAGTTTTAAATTAATTAACTCACTAATTCTTAATCCGCAAGAATAAATTAAAGCCAATATGGCCCTATGTTTTAAGTTCTGGGTAACGCCAATAATTTTTAAAACTTCTTCTTGAGATAAAATATTAGGTAATTTTTTAGATTTCTTAGGTCTAACTAATTCTAAATTATTTATCAGAGTTTCCGGATAAAAAACTATAAATAATTTTAAAGCACTTATAAATTGTCTTTGCGAACTAATAGAGTAATTTCTCTCTATAAATACACTTTCAATAAAAAGTTCTACAGATTTATTAGTTAGTTCGTTTAACGCAGTTTTAGTGTGAAAATTTATAAAATCGGCAACAAAAAAAGTATATGTCTGAATAGTGCTTTTACTATATCTTTTCCCTTTTAAATAAAGATAAAAATTATTTAAAAGTACTTTTTCCTCTGCAGATAAATTTCTTTTAAACGGTGTTTTCTTTGGTGAATTTTGAATTGAGAGTTTTGTAATTTTATCAAAATTTTGCCTTAAAACTTTTAAATTCAAATCAGTATCGGGCATATGCCAACATTTTAGAGTTTTACTCCATAGGGCACCATCAATTGTTCTTATAATATTTAATAAATCAGTATTATAATCAAACTTGATTAAAAGTTGTTGCTTATTACGATGTATTCCTCGTTCAATAAATATGGTTGGATACTTTTTCAATTTTCTTATTTATAGCACATAAATATACTAAATATTAGTCGATTATAAGTGCTTTTTAAAGAGCTTTTTTAATAATTTTGTTAGAAACACGTTGTAATTATAAGAAAATACAGTTGTAAATTTTAATCGAAACTTTAATAAATCATTCACATAATAAATAGCTGTAAAACTTAAGAATTAATAAATACTAATGTATTTTTACATAATTATTTAAACCTTTATGTCGAAAAGCAAGAAAACTAAAAATAAATATCGTTTTGTAAGAAGAACTTTAAGGGTTTTTTTCGCTATTTTGTTATTTTTCGTTTTATTAATTTTATTTATACGAAGTTCTTGGGGGCAAAATTTAATTGTACAAAAAGCTGTTAATTACGTTTCTAATAAAACCAACACAAAAGTAGCAATAGACAAGTTATTTCTTACGTTTGATGGAGGCCTGCAATTAGACGGATTATTTTTAGAAGATAAAAAAGGAGATACTTTAATTTATTCGAAATCTCTAGAAGCAAATGTGCCGCTTTTTGCAATGATTTCTGGTAACGCTTTCGGTGTAGAAAATTTAGAATGGAATGGTTTAAGAGCCAATATTGTAAGAAAAGATACCATTAATAGTTATAATTTTCAATTCTTAATTGATGCTTTTGCATCAGAAAATAATACTAAAACAGTAAAAGATACAACAGCAACGAATTCTATAGATATTGTTCTAGGAACCTTAAATTTTAAGGACATAAATGTAAATTTTAGAGATGATGTTTTAGGTATAGACAGTAAGTTTAAGATTGGCAGTTTATCTGCAGATATTGATGATGTTGATGTAAATACAATGCATTTTGATGTAAATAAAGCTAATCTTAAAAATTCAGAAATCTCTTATGTTCAAAATTCTCCATCTATAGTTTTACCGGCTGCAGAAGTAATTTTGCCAACAATTACTGCGGATAAAATTTCGATTAATAACACAAAAGCTTTTTATCAATCTAAAATTGATAATTTGGCTGCAAATGTAGCTATCACAGATTTTTATACAGAAATACCCAATGCAGATTTAAAAAACAATAGTTTTGATTTAAATACAATTCAGTTAGCAAAGTCTAAAATTCGAATTGACTTAAATTCTAAAGAGAATAAAATAGCTAAAAATAATACACAAGTAGCTTTTAATTGGCCAGTAATTACTTTAAATATTGATGATGTTGAGTTTTTAGAAAACCAAATAGAATACTCGGTAAATAATCAAAAAGCTATTGCAAATGTGTTTAATCCTGATGCTCTATCTATTGATAATCTAAATTTAAAAGCAACAGATATACAATTAAAAGACAGGCAAGCAAAATTAGAAATAGAGCGTTTCAATTTTAAAGAAAAGTCTGGTTTAAACGTTTCTAAAATGCAATTAGCAATAAATGCAACAGATACAAAAACTAGTATTTTAGATGTAAAAATCGCTGTCAATCAAAATAATATATCGGGTAATTTACAAGCTAGTTACGCATCATTATCCAAACTAATTTCTTCACCAGAAACTACAAATTTACAGTTAAACTTACCTTCTTTTCATATTTGGTTAAATGATGCATTTAGATTTCAGAGGAAATTAAAAGAAAACGAATACTTATCTAAGTTAAGCGCAAAAGCATTTAAAGGAAAACTGTTTGTAAACGGAAATTTAGATAATTTAAAAATTGAAAACACAAGTGTTAATTGGGGTAATGCTACAAATATATCTTTAAACGGAAGTATTAAGAATGCTACAAATCCGGATGAAGTACAATTGAATTTGCCAAATTTTAGAGCAGAAACCAAAAGAGCAGATCTTGTACAAATTGTAGATGAAAAACAATTAAATATAAAATTGCCAGAAGACATTTTAATAACAGGTAATGTAAATGGTAGTTTAAAGAAAAGTAAAATCGATGCTACTATTAATACAAGTCAGGGTAATGCTTTTATAGAAGGAAACTTAACTAATGGTAAAAATCTTAGTTACATTGTTAAAGCTGCTATAACAGATTACGATTTAGGTAATTTGATGCAAAATGAAAATTTAGGGGCCTTAACACTTTCATTACAATCTAACGGAGCGGGTAAAAATATAAATAATTTAGATGCGACGTTAGAAACAAACATTACAAAACTTCAATTAAAAGAATATGCCATTAAAGATTTAAATGTAAAAGGTAATTTTAAAGATGGTGTAGGTGCTGTTACTTCTACTTATAAAGATGATAATTTAAACCTAAAACTTAACGGATCTGTAATTTTAGATTCGGTAGCAACGCAAGCAGATATAGATTTAAATATAATTGGTGCAAATTTACAGGCTTTAGGTTTATTAAACAGAAATGTTAAAACGGGTATGAATGTATCTGTTGATTTTAAAGGGAATTTAGAGAGTTATAACGTAAAGTCTAATATTAAAAACGGTGTAGTAGTTTATGACAATAATACATACTTATTAGGAGCCTTAAATGCAGAAGCCTTTATTAATAAAGACACTACAGCTGTTAAAATAAATAACAAAATGTTAGATCTTAACCTGCAGTCTAACACAGATCCATTAACATTTAGTAGAGGTATACAACGCCATGTTTTAAGTTATTTTTATAGAGATGATAAAGTTTCTGATACCATTAAAAATCCTATAAATTTAAAATTAGAGGCAAAAATTTCGCAAACTTCATTAATTAAAGATGTTTTTTTAGTGAATCTAAAAGATATAGATACAATTGATATTGCATTAGATTTTAAAGAACAAGAAAGACAATTAAAAGCAAATGTTACTGCGCCATTTATTAATTATAGTGGTAATAAATTAGATAGTTTGTCTTTTTCTATGAATACAGACAAAGAAAATTTCAACTTTAATTTGGGTTTTAAAAACATTAAAGCTGGTCCTGTAGATGTTCCTAAAACAGTAATTACCGGTAATCAAACTAATAATGAATTAGCGCTTAATTTCTTAGGATTTCACAAAGGTGAAAAATTGATGAATGTAAACACTAAAATTACAGGAAATCGAGACCGCCTTAAGTTTTCGGTAAACAAAGACAGTTTAATTTTAAATAAAAGTAAATGGTCTATACCAAAAGAAAATGAGATTGTTCTCGAAAATAATAACTTAACCTTTTCTAATTTTAAAATAAATAAAGAAAACCAATCTATAGAAATAACAAACAATTTAAAAGATGTTCAGAAAAACCACATTGCGTTGGTTTACAATAACTTTAATATAAACGAAGTTTTTAATTATTTAAATCCAGAAGATGAAATTGCAAACGGTGTTTTAAACGGAGATTTTGTACTTGTAGAACCTTTTACGAATACGGGTATTATTGCAGATGTATCGGTTTCTAATTTTAAAGTTTTAAATACCAATTTAGGTAAATTATCTATGGATGCAAAATCTCTAGGAAATAACAAGTATAATTTTAATACTTATTTAAAAGAAGGTGATGTAGATTTAGATTTAAAAGGAGATTACTTTGTAAATAATAATATTGCCAATTTAAACTTAGATTTAAATATAAATCAGTTTAAAATGAATGCTCTTAAAACACTTTCTTTAGGTGAAATAAAAGAAACTAGCGGAAGTTTTACTGGCGAGTTTAAAGTTGCTGGTACAACCAATAAACCTAAATACAATGGTAGTTTAACATTTAATAATGCTGTTTTTAATATTACCAAGTTAAATACAAAATTTACCCTAAAACAAGAGCAATTAACTATAGACAATTCTGGTATTTCTATGACTAATTTTACAGTTTTAGATGCTAAAAATAATGCGTTAACCCTTTCTGGGGATATTGAAACAGAAAGTTTTATAAATCCTAGATTCGATTTAAAATTAAAAGCAGAAAATTTTAGGGTTTTAAACGCTAGTCAAAAAGACAATCCAGACTTGTACGGTAAAGTAACTTTTAATACCAATGCAACATTAACTGGCGACTTACAAATACCCAAAGTAAACGCCAACTTTACACTAGGTAAAGATACAGATGTAACTTATGTTATGCCTTCTACGTATGCAAACGTAGAAGAAAGAGATGGTGTTGTGGCTTTTGTAAATCGAAAAAATCCGGATGCTATTTTAACCCAAACCGAAGAACAATCTGCAATAATTAGCGGATTTGATATTTCTTCTCGATTAAAAGTCAACAGAGAAGCCATAGTTACTATTATTATAAATGAAGATACTGGCGATAATTTTAAAGTTTCTGGAGAAGGAGATTTCCTTTTTACAATGGTGCCAAATGGCAGAATTTCATTTACGGGCGCATATCAAGTAGCAAGCGGGCATTACGAGCTAACATTATACAATTTAGTCAATAGAAAATTCTTACTTGCTCCTGGCGGAAGAGTTACTTGGTCTGGCGATCCTTTTGATGCGAAATTAGATGTAAGTGCAATTTATAAATTAGAAACGTCTGCATCTTCTTTAATGGCGGCTCAGATTTCAAATGAAGATGCATCAGTAAAAAATAAGTATAAACAAGTGTTGCCTTTTCAGGTGTATCTAAATATAGATGGCGAATTGTTACAACCAAAAATATCTTTTGATTTGAGTATGCCAGAAGAAGAACAAGGCGCTATTGGCGGACAAGTTTATGGTAGAGTTCAACAAATTAAGCAACAAGAAGAAGAATTGAACAAACAGGTTTTTTCGTTATTAGTTCTAAATAGATTTTATCCAGATGCTGGTAGCGATGGTAGTTTTGGTGGTTTTGCATCTATAGCAAGAAACAACTTAAATGATGCGGTTTCAGAACAATTAAATACTTTTTCTGATAAACTTTTGGGTAAATCGGGTATAGAATTAGACTTTGGTTTAAATAGTTTTACAGATTATCAAGGTGATGCACCAACAGACCGAACTCAATTGGATGTTGCTGCACAAAAACAGTTGTTTAACGAAAGGTTAACGGTTAGAGTTGGTAGTGAAATTGATATACAAGGAAGTAGTACAACTGGCGAGCAAACTCCGTTAATTGGTAATGTTAGTTTAGAATATAAAATAACAGAAGATGGCAGATATCGTTTAAAAGGTTTCAGAAAAAGTGAATTCGAAAATGTAATTGATGGTCAAACTATTGTTAGCGGAATCGGGTTAATTTTTACGCAAGAATTCAATGAGTTTCAAGAGCTATGGAAAGCACTTTTAGGATCAAATTCAGATAAAAATTCATCAAAAAGTGAAAAGCCGAAAGAAGAGGAAAATCAACCAAAATTAGCTAAAGAACCTGTTAATAAAAAGAATTAAATTTTGATTAAAATTGTAAAATACTTATTAATTGCAGTACTTTTTGGTACAATTCTATATTCTTGTAGTATTCAAAAATACATACCAGAAGACGAGCGTTTATACACTGGTGCAAAAATTGAAATGGAAGTAGATTCTGCCGTAGAAAATACTACCAATTTAAAAGAAGATTTAAATACAGTGTTAAGACCAGAACCAAATTCTAAGTTTTTGGGCGCTTATTTAGGTTTGTACTACTATTATAAAAATCAGAAAGAGCATCCTAATTTTATAAATAAATGGTTGTTTAAAAGATTTGGAGAAGAACCAATTTATCAAAGTGATGTAGACGAATTAGAAGTTGAAGAAATTTTAAAAAACAGATTAGAAAATCATGGTTTTTTCTACAGCAGAGCAAGTTCTTTTTTTAATGAAAAAGATAAAAAAGCGAGTGTAGTTTATAAGTTAAAAGTACCTGCGCCATATAAAATGGCGAGTTATCAAATAGACAGTATAGAAAGTCCTATTTATCAAGAGATAAAAGATTTAACAAAATCATCTCCATTTCCAGAAAATATGCGTTTCGATTTGGCAAATTTAAAGTTAGAAAGACAACGTTTAGATACCGAATTAAAACAAAGAGGTTATTATAATTTTAATCCGAGTTTTTTAATTTTTGAAGCGGATACAAATCAATATAAAAACAAAAGATTCGATTTGTTTTTAAAATTGAAAGCTAAAGTACCAGAAAAAGCTACAATTCCGTATCAAGTTAAAAAAATAAATATTTACCCTAATTTTAATTTAAAAGATTCTACAAATGTTAAAGAAACAAGGTTTGATAATAAAAGTTATTATCAAGATTCTGTGTTTTTTAAACCAAAGTATTTAGATGATTTTATTACAATAAAAGAAGGAGAAAAATACAATCCGTTAACCTCTAAAAATACAGCAAGACGTTTATCTTCTATAGGAGCATACAAGTATGTAAACATTCAGTATAAAGAATTAGAAAGTTTAGAAACAGATAGTTTAGGTGTTTTAGAAGCTAATATATTTTTATCTCCGTTAACAAAAAGAGCTATAAGAGCAGAATTGCAAGCGGTTACAAAATCTAATAATTTTGCAGGTCCAGAGCTTTCTTTAACATACAGTAATAGAAATCTTTTTAAAGGTGGAGAAACTTTAAACATAAGCACAAACTTTGGTTATGAAACGCAAGTTTCTAGTGGAGAAAATTCTGGGCTAAGTAGTTTAGAATTAGGTTTAAAAACCGAATTAATTTTTCCGAGAGTTATTGCCCCTTTTTCTATAAACGAAGATTTTTTTGAATATTCTGTACCTAAAACAAAAACAAGTTTAGGAGTTACGTATTTAAATAGAAGTAAATTATATACTCTTTTATCTGGTAGTGCACTTTTTGGTTATGTTTGGAACGCTAATAAGTACATTACTTACGAGTTAAATCCTATTTCGGTAAATTATACAAGATTATCAAACACTACAGAAGAGGTTCAGCAAATAGTAGAAGATAACTCTTTTCTAGAGCAAAGTTTTGAGCAACAATTTATAAGCGGATTAACATT
>JAHDHO010000120.1 GCA_020631275.1 Polaribacter sp.
GTAATTCTTTTAGATTCTATTACGCGTTTAGCTAGAGCCTACAACACTGTTGCACCAGCATCTGGTAAAATTCTTTCTGGTGGTATTGATGCAAATGCTTTACATAAACCTAAGAGGTTCTTTGGTGCAGCTAGAAACATAGAAAATGGTGGTTCTTTAACTATTATTGCTACGGCTCTTACTGAAACTGGTTCTAAAATGGATGAAGTAATCTTCGAAGAGTTTAAAGGAACTGGTAACATGGAACTTCAATTAGATAGAAATATTTCTAATAGAAGAATATATCCTGCAATCGACTTAATTAAATCTTCTACAAGAAGAGATGATTTATTATTAGATGCTCAAACAGTTCAAAGAATGTGGGTATTAAGAAAGTACTTAGCGGATATGAATCCTATTGAAGCAATGGAATTTATAAATGACAGAATTAAGTTCTCTAAAAACAATGAAGAATTTTTAGTCTCTATGAACGGGTAAAAATTGATCTTTATAAATAATTTAAAGACCCTTCTTAAAATTAAGAAGGGTCTTTTTTTATACTTAGCATTATTATTGAGTAAACATAAAAAAACCGTTCAAAGCTAATTGAACGGTTTTTATATAATTAAAGTATATTTTCTACTTAATTAGAAACATACATGTTTGCTCTATTATCCTCTATGTCGCTAGCTTTTTTAATTGCTTCATAAATTTTAAAAGTTAATCTCTTTCTAGATTCTGCAATCTTTTTTCTATTAGCTTCATAGTTTGGTAAAGCTGTTGGTAATTCTCTTTTATTTAACACAAAAGAAAACACACCTCTATTACCTTCTATACCCTTGTAAAGTTGATTTTCTTTAGCGCCATACATTGCACCAACAACTTTAGGCTCTACTCCAACACCAGAAAGTGAAGAATTTTTAAGATCTACATTTGTTGCTGTTCTTACATTTGTATTATTAGCTTTCGCAATTTCTTCTAAAGTACTACCGTTTAATTTTTCTGATATTAAAGCAGCTTTCTTTTGATTAGTTAAAATTGGTCTAACTCTATTAATTGCTTTTTCAACTGGCATTAGTCCTTTTTCTGTTTCTGCAGTAATAACAGCAACCACATAACTTCCTTCTAAATCGAAACGCTTAAAGCTACCAACTTCAGAATCTCCGCTAAATGCCCAAGAAACAATTTGTCTTTGGTTTCCTAAACCAGGTACATTTTCATCTAAAACTTGTAAACCAACTGCAGATCTTAAACTATAGTTTTTATCTTTAGCTAAAGTAGCATAATCGTCTGTTTTAGATACTGCTAAAGCAAATTGTTCTGCTTCTTGAAAAACAGCATTTTCTGTAGCTTCTGATGGTACAATTTGCTTACCAAAGGTAGCTAATTTTAAAACTGTTTGGTTGTTTTTAGTATCATCTACACTAACAACATGGTAACCAAAAGGAGTTTCTACAACACCTAAAGAACCTTTTTTGTTTGTAAAACTGAAATCTCTAAAAGCTGGTGTCATTCTATTGTAATTGAACCAATCTAAATCTCCGCCTTTTTCTCCAGAAACTTTATCCGAAGAAAACTCTTTTGCTAAATCTGCAAACTTGTTTTTTCTTCTTTTAACAACAGTTAATAAACTATCTGCAAGTTTTTTTGCTGCTTCTTTAGTTCTTGTAACATCTTGTGGTGCCGCTTGAGAACCTACAAAAGGTATTAAAATATGACTAGCTTTTACAGAATCTGGCATTTTAGTAACTTCTGTAATCTTAGATATTTTAAAATATCCTTGATCTTTATAAGGACCAAAAACATCACCTTCTTTACCTGCAAAAATATCTTTAGCTACAGTTTGATTAACTGACGCATTAAATTTATATCCTAAATCTAAATTAATGTCAGAATCATTTTCTTCTAAAAACTCTTTATATTCTGTAGTGTTTTTTAAACCTACTCTTTTGTCATTGTTTCTATCTAAAGAATCTTCGATTAAACTCGCAACACTTTGTTTAATTACAGCTTCATCTTCTGGAGTAGCAACAATATTAAACTTAACATAAGAAAGATCTCTAGCTGCTTCTACTTTAAACTGACTAGCGTTATCTTTAATGTAAGAAGATATTTCAGATTTTTTAATTTTTACTAAACTATCAGAAATACTACTATATGGTACATAAACAAACTTACCGCTTAACTTTGTGTTTTCGATTAAATATTCTGTTTCACCTTCTTTTAATGAAGCTCCTAAACCAGCTGTAACTAACTTATTGTAAGTATTTGTTTCTGCATTATTTTTAACTTGATTCATATAACCAGACCAAGCTGCCCACATTTGCTCGTTGTTTGCTTTTGTGTCTGCTAAGAATGTTTTAAACTTTCCTTCATCAAATAAACCAGCCTCATTTAAGAACTGAGGATTGTTTTGAACTGACGGAGAACTGATTACTTCGTTCCAAACATCTTGCTCACCAACAGTAATACCAGCTTCGTCTAATTGATTTTTGTATATTTTTTTTCTTACAATGTTATCCCAAACATTTTTTGCAGCTTGCATTTCAGAAACTCTACCACCAGTCTGTTGTTTGTATTGCTCTAATTCTTTTGCAAATTCTTGTGTAGAAATAGCTTCTCCGTTCACTTCTCCTACTTCATTTACTTTACTTGAATTAAAAAAATCTCCTAAAGTAGAAGGATCTAATACAAAAGCAAAAAGTGCTAAACCAATTATGATAATCAAGAACATTGAGCGTTCTCTAATTTTTGATAAAATTGCCATACGTTTTTATTTATTTTCAGTGGGCGAATATACGATTTGGGTTTTAATATTGCAACCCATTTTAAACTAAATAAACAGTAAATAGTAAGTAATGCGGTTAGTTATAATAACTAATCTTCTGTATCGATAATTTTTAGGCAAACATCATCTATTTTTGCGCCGCTTATATTTAAGATTCTTATTTCGAAGCCCTCTATATCAACTACTTCATTCTCTTCTGGTATACTTTCTGTATGCTCGATTATAAAACCACCTAGAGTTTCATAAGCTTCAGACTTCGGAATACTTAAATCGTATTCTTCATTTAAATAATCTACTTCTAATCTTGCAGAAAAATTAAATGTTGAATCGTTAATTTTTTCTTCTAAAAAAACTTGAGAATCGTGCTCATCTTCAATTTCACCAAACAATTCTTCTACAATATCCTCTACAGTTATCATTCCAGAAGTTCCTCCGTATTCGTCTACTACAACTGCAATACTTTTTCTCTTTTTCATTAAGATATTTAAAATATCATTAATCATCATAGATTCTGGCACAATCTCTACAGGTAATAATATAGATTTTATAGTTCTTGGTTTTTTAAATAACTCGAAAGCATTTACATAACCAATTACGTCATCCATCGAAGTTTTATATACTAATACTTTAGACAATCCTGTTTCGATAAAAATCTTTTTTAATACTGAAACTTTTTCATGAATTTCAACAGCAATAATTTCGGTTCTAGGAACCATTACTTCTCTTGCTTTTACATTATGAAATTCTAAAGCATTTTGAAAAATTTGTATTTCAGAATCTACTTCTTCATCATTACCAGTTTCTAGCTGCTCTGTTATATAATTTCCTAATTCTTCTTTACTAAATTCTACTTGTTGCTCATCGGCGTCTGTTTTAAAAAATACTTTCAGAAAAAAATCTGAAATTAGCGTGATAAACTCAGAAAAAAAATGAAATAATACATAGAAAAAGTATGCTGGTAAAGCAAAAATTTTAAGGACCTCATTTGCATAAATTCTAAAGATTGCTTTAGGTAAAAACTCTGCAGTTATTAAAATAATTATTGTAGATATTATAGTTTGAATAAGTAAAATAGAAAAATCGTTATACCCTTCTAGCGGCAGAATTCTTACTAAAAACCTACCCATATAGTAACTATAAATTACTAAAGATATGTTGTTACCAACCAACATAGTGGTAATAAACTTAGAAGATTTCTGTGTTATTTTATTAAGAATTTGCGGTATAAAACCTTCTCTTTTTTTCTCTAATTCTATATGAAGTTTATTAGCAGAAACAAATGCAATTTCCATTCCCGAAAAAAATGCGGAAAGTATAATTGATAATAATATTATGATGAGTTCAACTTCCATTAAGAAATCTAATACTATTTATTTTGATTGTTTCGTTTTTGCACTTTTTTTCGAAAATGTCTCTTAAAAAAGAACACCAAGGTAATCATTAATGCAAAACCTAAAAATAAATAAGATCTACTTCTTTCAGAATTCCATCTAACAATACCTTCTACTAAGCAAATAAATGCTACCATTAAATATCCGTATTGAAAAAATTTCCAAAGTTTATTCATAATATTTTATTCTTCTTTAGTATCGATTTTACCGATAGTTGTTTTGGCTATATATTTACTTAAATCTTCTTTACACTCGAATCCAACGCCAGTTATAGTATCTCTTTCCTTAAACATTGTAAAGGGCTTTTCTGAAACAAAATAACCAGTTTTTTGATCCCAAAATAATTGTTCAGTTTCTAACCTAGATTCCTCTGTATGGTTTAATACAACAACATTACCTTTAATTTCTGATACTTCTGTCTTAGCATACGACAATGCATAATCACCTATAATTGTTACAGAATCTTTCCCTTTATTTTCAAAGTTAATGATTTTTATTCCTTTAGGAAACTCGTTATACGGATGATTTTTTCGATTGCTAAAATCTAACAATAAAGGTGTAATTAATTTAGAAGTTATTCTACCAGAATCTTTATAAACATGGTAAGCATCTTTTGCTTTACCAATGGGCAGGTTTTTTTCTTCTAAAAAATTACGAACTTCTTCTGTAGAATTAGAACATGAAAAAAGCATTACTGTAAAACAAATTACAGTAATGCTTTTAAATAATATTTGTATGTAGTTTTTCAAAAAAACTATTTATTAGGTATTCTTACAGTTTCTCCAATCCAACATTTAATTGTAAACTTTCCTCCAGGAGTTGCTGTTGCATTAAAAATATCTTTTTGACTAGGTACATTTTGTCTATAAATACTAATGTATTTTCTAGCTCTAGAAGATATACTAGGATCTACAGAGGCTGCTCTTTGTGCCATATTTAAGGCCGCTACATAAACCATTCTTTTTTCGAATAAGTTTTCTCCACAATTGTTTACACTAGATTGGTATAAAGTTGCAATAAATAAATATGCTCTACCAAAGTTAGGGTTAAACTTAATTGCCTCTCTAGCTAAACTTCTAGCTTTACTAAACTGACCTCTATCTTTAGCTGCTTGCGCAAACTTTAATTTATACTTCGCTTTCTTTAAAGGATCTGTTTCTAAGCTAAAAGATTTTTCTCTCATGTCATTTGCTCCTGCAGCATCGCCATTATCTTCTAAAACGTTAGCTAAAAAAGAATATGCTTCTGGTGAAGGAGATGCTTCTGCATAAGCTCTAACTAACTTCTCGAATAAAGGATCAGTTTGACACCCTTTGTTAAACATTCTAGAAACTGCTCTTTTTAACCAAACAGCATCGGTTTTATTTGCTTCAAAATCTCTTTGATATAAAGGTATTAAACGCTCGCATGTTGCAATTTCAGAAATCATCTTGTCTAAACCAAGCTCTACAGTACCTAAAGATTTAGAATTACTTTTATAAGCTTTTAAATTTCTTAAACCTCTTTTATCTAAGTTAGCAGAATCTTTTTTCAATTGAACTAGTTTTTTAGCATAACCTTCTAACTTTAAGTTGATACTCTCTAATACATTATCGTATGTATCAAATACTAACTGTGGATTGGTATCTTTATTTCTATCAGTAATTCCCTGGAAGTAAATATAAAGATTCTTTACACCTAATTTAGTAGGATCAATTTTGTACGCTTTTTCTAATATTGAAAATATAGTGTTATCATCAGCCAACTTATTTTTATATAAGTATGAAGCGTAATCACTATGTACTTTTGCTGGATTAGAGTTAGGAAAAACTTCTAACCTTTGCTCATATACTCTCTTTGCTAAAACAGGATCTTTTCTAACATCTTCTGCTAAGTTAGCACCTAACTTATAAATGTTTACAGATAAATCTTTACAATTATCTAATAAAAATATCCAATTCGTATAAGCATCGTCATATTTTTTAGACTTATAATCTCCATTAAAAAGATTGTATTTAATTTCACAATCTGTTTTTGATACCTGTGCATTTGTTTTTACTGTTGTTATGAATAACATTGCAGCTAATAAAAACGTAATTTTCTTCATTTTAATAGTTGTTTTATAAATTAATCAATCTTTCTTTTTCTGAACCAACTTTGAGCTCCCGAAGCTGTCAATGACAAACTAAGTCTAAAATTAAAGTAATTCTCTTGAACTAAGTTATTTGCGGTTGTACCTCTTTTACCATATTCGAAACCTAAATTAACATTAGATAATTGTTTCAGTGGTAAACCTAAACCAAAAGACATGCCAAAGTCGTTAATTGATGTAAAATTTGTTCCAGAACCAGAACCATCAATCGCTAATCCTATGTTTTCGTATCTTAAACCAGCTCTGTAAGTAACTCTATCCCAATAACTAGAAATAGAATTTATCTTTGGTATATAAAATCCTCCTAAAGAAACTCTATTAGACGATTCGTATTTAAAAGAATTATTTGTGTTGTTAATAAATCCTTCTGGGTTTATCGCATCTTGATTTTGATATTCTACACCAACATGCCATTTATCATATTTACCTACACTTACTCCTAATATAGATTTTAAAGGCATTTTATATCTACCATTCGTAGATGTACTAGACAGTGTGTCTCTCGGAATATCTACACCAGCACCAGAAACTGTTAAAGAATATAAATATTCGTTACCATACGTTTTTAAATCATTACCTAATTTGAAAGTTGCACCAGCATTTACATAAGTATCATTCTTTAAAAACTTTTGGTATTGTGTACCTAATGTAACTGTACCACCTCTAATAATGCTACTTTCTTTATATTTTGTAGCCAAACTAACATCTGCTCTTTGATTGGTAATACTATTTTCTATGTTACCAAAACTATAATCAGCTTCAATACCCAAAGCTATTTCTTTAGTAAGTTTAATACCAAAACTTCCGTATAATCTATTAACACCACCGTCACCAGCATACAAAGTTATTGCAGATATATCTCCGTTTACATCGAATTCGCTATTAGAAAGAGAATACCCAACAGAAGACACAGGCTGTAATCCAACAGAAAAACCTGCTTTACTTCCTATTGGAAAACCTAAAGCAATATAGTTTAAACTTGTAGATGTAGAACTTTGTTTAGCATCTGCAGACTTTAAAGTTAAATCGTTATTTAAAAGCCCGATTGCGTAAGTGGTTTGTCTTAAAAATGCATTTGCCGCCGGGTTTGTAAAGTTTAAATACTTATAATGGTTAAAAGAAACTCCTATTCCTCCCATTGTTGCGTTTTCAACTGTTCTTGGCGTATATTGCTCACCAATTCCGAAAAAAGAATATGGAGAAGAACTAGTTCTTTGCGCTAATAATGTTGCCGATGTTATCAGTAAAAAAACCGTTAAAATCTTTCTAATCATTTGTGTTCCTTAAATTTCAATATTTCATTTAATCCTTGTAGGAGAAAATTTTGATTGGCAAATATGCTACTTTTAAATTGTTTTGACAAGAAATTTGTGTCTCCTCCCGTTAAAACTATTGTTAAATTTGCAAATTTTTGCTCATAGCTATCAATTATTCCTTGTAACTCTTTTACTACACCATTTAAAACACCAGAAATTATACTTTCTTTTGTATTTTTACCAATAAGACTTTCTAACTCTAATGTTTCTAATAAAGGTAAATTTGCTGTAAACTTATTTAATGCCTTATACCGCATTTTAATACCTAGAGAAATTGCACCTCCTAAATATTCTGCCTTAGAATTCACAAAATCATAAGTAATACATGTCCCAGCATCAATTACTAAAACATTTTTATTAGGAAATTGTTTTACGGCACCAGCAACTAGTGCAATTCTATCTACACCCAAAGTATGCGGTGTTTTGTATAAATTCTTAAAAGGAACTTTTGTTGCTGAAGAAACAACCTCTAAATCTATGAGTTTATGAAGTTGTAACATTTTTTTTTCTGAAATAGAAGCAACATTAGAGATAATTGCTTGCGAAATTAAATTTTCTTTTAAAATTTTTCTAATTTCTGAAATAATTTTTCTTTTATCAAAAACATAAAGATTTATCAATTTATCTCCCTCAAAAACAGCAGACTTAACCCTAGTATTACCTACATCAATTGTTAGATTCATGATTCAAATTTAGATAAAAATTAATTTTTTTTTACTTTTTTTTCAAAAAAGATTAGCAAATATCAAAAAACATTATATATTTGCATCCGCTAAGGCAATGGTACCTTAGCTCAGTTGGTAGAGCAAAGGACTGAAAATCCTTGTGTCCCTGGTT
>JAHDHO010000121.1 GCA_020631275.1 Polaribacter sp.
ACAACTAAAGTTCCGTTTAAGAATGTTGCAATACCAATACTAATTGCCAAACCTGCAAAAATAAAAGGAAACTCTTCTTTTAAATGGTATTGTTTTTCAAATATTTGCTGACTTGCACTTAAATAAACCATAAAAGAGCCAGTAATAAAACCAGAGAATAAGGTAAAAATTACTGCGTTTTTGTGTTTTATAAATTCTTTTGTACCCGAAACAAATAAAGATAATTTAAATTTTTTTCTATTTGCTACCTTTAAAGTTTCCGGTTGCCTTTTCCAAAGCCATAGCATCACAAATAAACCAAAAAATAATTGGCTGTAGAAAATAGATTTCCATCCGTAAGAATCTAGCATTATTTTACCAATAGCAGGCGCAACCACCGGAACTAAAATAAATATAACCACAACAAAAGACATTACTTTAGCCATATAATTACCGCTAAAACGATCTCTAACCATTGCTATACTTATAGTTCTAGGAGCAGAAAGACCAATACCTTGTAGAATTCTTCCTAAGATCATCATTTCTAAATTTTTAGAAAAAATACACACCAAGCTTGCAAAAGCAAACACAATAAAACCTACATAAATTACAGGTTTTCTACCAAAACTATCCGATAACGGGCCCGAAATTAACTGTCCAAAACCTAAACCTAAAAAAATCATGGTAATTAATAACTGATTGTTTTGAGAATCTGTCACATTAATAGATAAACCAATATCTGTTATTGCAGGTAATAATGCGTCTATAGCTAATGCCACTAAAGACATTAAAGAAGCCATTACAATAATAAATTCTATTTCAGATTTTTGTCTAATTTCCATTGGGCAAAAGTAGTTTATTCACTTTTATATTTTTGTAAATATTCGTTTTATAAATAAAAAAAAAGGACTGCAGAATAGCAGTCCTTTTTTTATTTAAAATTAAAAGAAATTATTCATTTCCAATAAAATCTATTTCATTACTATTTCCTAAACCTTTTGGGTTTGGTCCCCATTTATTTTCACCATTTTCACTATCAGTACAAGCTAAATACAAGTTGTAAAAAGGAATCAATAAAAACCAACCACTTTTACCAGCATCGTGCATCCTTCTAACACCAACAGCTAAAGAAGGTAAAAATACTGCAACAGAATATATGGTTTCAATAAGTGATGTTTCAGGTGAAACTAATGTGCCTTGCATTATAAATTTAATTGTAAATGATATTATTGCATTTATTAATACAAACATCCAATACTCTTTTCTTCTTGCTCTTCCTTTAAAATCTGCATACTGCTTTAAAACTTTTAAATACCAATTCATTTTTTTTATTTTTAATTAAACTTATTCTCTTCCTATAAAATCTATTTCTCTGTTATTATTTATTCCTTTCGGGTTTTCTCCGTATTTGTTCACTTTATTTTCGCCTTCCATACAAGTTAATATCAAAAACCAAAAACCACCAATGTATGGTATTAGATTGATAAAAAACCATGCACCACTTTTACCTAAATCGTGCATTCTTCTTGAACTTACAGCTAGTGAAGGAATAAAAGTGGCTATTGCATAAACCACCAATATTTGAAGAAAAATAAAGTTTGTTTCTTTATCTGAGTACTGTTCGTCAATTATAGACAAACTATCATTAGAATATATAAATAGAAACAGTAAAAGTCCTAAAAACAAATAATGAAATAATAAGAACATCCAATATTCTTTTCTTCTTGCTCTGCCAGAAAATTTAAAATAATCTTTTAATACTTTTAAATACCAATCCATAGTTTATTTATTTTTATTCTTTTCCTATATTTTCTAATTCAGATGTATTCATTTTCTTCGGATTCATTCCGTATTTATTTTGTCCTTCCCAACTATTTTCTAAGAATAAGATTAAGAGCCATATAGGTCCTATTAACGGAATAAATCGAACAAACCAATAAGTGCCAGATTTGTTTATATCATGTAATCTTCTAACCGCACAAGCTAAATGTGGTGTTATAATAAATAAGCCATAAATACCTATTAATAAAAAACCTTCGTTAGTTAAAGTGTATGTATTAATAAGTTCTGCAATAAACCCAAGTATTGTAAATATAATAAGGTTGCAAAGAAGAAAAATCCAATATTCTTTTCTTCTAGCACGACCAGAAAAATTCGCATAATTTCTTATGCAGTAGGTATAGTAATTCATTGCTTTTTTTTTGCGAAAATAGTTTTTTTAAAACAATCCTCTAGATTTTAATTCAAGATATTTATTAATAACATCTCCGGTTAAGTTTTCGGGTGATGTTAAGACAGATTGAATTCCGTATTTCTTTAACTCATTTACAATTCTAATCTTTTCGTACATAAACTTTTCTGCAATAATACTGTCGTAAACATCTTGTATATTATCTGTATTGATTAAAGATTGTAATTCGGTGTTTTTAAAGAATATAATTAATACCAAATGATTTTTAGCTAAAGCACGCAAATAGGGGAGTTGTCTGTTTAAACCATCCATAGTTTCGAAATTTGTATAGATAATTAATAAACTTCTGTGCGTAATTTTTCTTTTTATAACTGCGTATAATGTACTGAAATCAGATTCAGAAAAATCAGTTTTAAGATTGTATAGAGATTCAGAAATCAAATTCATTTGAGAATTTCTCTTTTCAGCAACAATCCAATCTTCTAGTTTCTTAGAAAAAGATAACATTCCGGCTTTGTCTTGTTTTCTTAAAACGATATTGCTAATTGCAAGTGTAGCGTTTATAGCGTAATCTAATAAGGAAAGCTGATTGAATTGCATTTGCATTGCACGACCTTTATCGATTATTGCATATACGGGTTGCGATTTTTCTTCTACATACTGATTGACCATCAATTGGTTGCTTTTTGCTGTAGCTTTCCAATTTAAAGTTCTTATGTCGTCTCCAGAAACGTATTCTTTAATTTGTTCAAATTCTAAAGAATGACCAATTCTTCTCACTTTTTTTGTGCCGTAGGATAAACTATTGTTTGTGAAAGCTTTAAAATCAAATTCTTTCAATTTCAAGAAAGAAGGATAACATTTTAGTATTTTTTCTTCTCCTAAAACATATTTTCTGGTTACTAATTGTAACGGAGTATTTGTATAAACATTTGTTTTTCCGAAGTTATAAACTCCTCTTTGATTTGGTTTTAAATCATAAAAAAGAACTTTATCCTTATCTGAATCAATCTTTAAATTAAAATTGGCATCTCTTTTTTGAAACTGATATGGTAATTCTTCTATAATATTCAGAATTACTTTAAAACCATAAGTATTGGTAAAGATCAAACGAATTGTATTTACATCTCCGTTAGATAACCTTTCTGGTAAATTTCTTGAAAATTCGATACCCTTTTTTAACTTATACAAAAGTATTATATCGATTAAAGAAATCGTAAAAAGTATAAATAAAAGTACTTTAGAAATTTCGAAAAATATTGGTACAAAAAAACCAACAACAAAAAGTGCTGCAATTATACCTAATAAATAGAATAATCTATTGTTTAAAAAGAGTGAATTGTAAAAGTTTTTCAAGGTTTGATTTTCTCTTTAAATTATCTTGGTATTTCTACTGCTTCTATAATTTGCGCAATAATTTGCTTGCTGCCTAAACCTTCCATTTCTCTTTCTGGTGTTACAATAACTCTGTGCTGTAATACTGGTATTGTAGCTTTTTTAATGTCTTCTGGGGTAACAAAATCTCTACCATCAATAGCTGCAAAGGCTTTAGATGCGTTTAAAATTGCAATACTTGCTCTTGGCGAAGCGCCTAAATATAAAAAAGAATTAGATCTAGTGTTTACAACAATATTAGCAATGTATTTTAATAAATTTTCATCTATTGCAATTTGGTTTACCAAATTTCTAAATTCTTTAATTTTAGAAGCAGAGATAACAGTTTCTATTTTACTAGATTTTGTGGTATTATTTAAGGCTTGTTCTTTTAATATGATTTCAAATTCTTCTTCAGCATTTGGATATGCTACATTTATTTTGAATAAAAAACGGTCTAATTGAGCTTCGGGTAATCTATACGTACCTTCTTGTTCTATAGGGTTTTGCGTTGCTAAAACCATAAAAGGTTCTTCCATTTTATAGGTTGTACCATCAATAGTTACTTGTTTTTCTTCCATAACTTCAAATAAAGCAGCTTGTGTTTTTGCAGGCGCTCTATTAATTTCATCAATAAGAATCATGTTCGAAAAAATGGGTCCTTTTTTAAATTCAAATTCCGAAGTTTGAAGATTGTATACTGATGTTCCTAAAATATCCGAAGGCATTAAATCTGGCGTAAACTGAATTCTACTAAAATCTGCAGCAATAGTTTTAGATAAAAGTTTGGCAGTTATGGTTTTTGCAACACCAGGAACGCCTTCAATTAATACGTGTCCGTCGGATAATAATGCAACAATTAACAATTCTAACATGTCTTTTTGACCCACAATTACTTTTTGTAATTGCTCTTTAATTTTGAAAACGTTTTCTTGTAATTCGCTTACATCTAACCTGTTTTTAAACTCGATTTTATTCGTTTCTTCAGGGATGTTATTTGGCTCTGTATTTAAAGAATTCATAGTTATTTTTTTAAGAAATTTTCTATCATTTTATGCAATACAATTAATTGTTCTTTAGAACATTCTGTCTTTTTATTTAAAGTGATAATTGTATGTATTAAATATTTTGTTTTTTGATGTTCGTTACCCGATTTTGTTGCTAATTTCTTAATAAATTCAGCATTTAAATTTGCGGTATCTATTAAGTATTTAGAACGGACTTTTTCTAAGAAAAAAGTAATTTTTTTATCAACTAAATTCTTATGATCTTCCTCACTTAAATACAAATTAGAAATTGTTTGTGTAAAAGCTACAGTTGTATTTTTTATAGGTTTTATTACGGGTACTGCTCTTTGTTTTCTTCGTGCATTAAATAGCATAAAAAGCAGCAAACCAATTATTGATACATATAAAAACCAGGTAAGTGTTGGATGTTTTAAAAAATAATTAAAAATGGATGGTTTATCGTCTGGATTTTGAGAATATTCGCTCGATTTAATATGTTCGTCCCATAAAACCGGATTATTTGGTAAATAGGAGAGAAGGTTGGCAACATAAGTTGTTTTGCCTTCTAATAAGTAATAATTTGTAAATACAATTGGATTTGTGTGTAAGTAAAAAGCACCTTTACCATGATAGATTTTGACAAAATTTGGTACTTCTTCGCCATCTATCTTTGTTGTGCCTAAAACCATTGTTTTACCTTCGTTGTATTGTAAAAAATAATTTCTTTTAATATTTCTAGAATACAGATATGGTTTTTTACCAAAATCTGGGTGTTTTAGGTAAAATTCTCCTTTTAATTTTTTTAAGTTTTGATTTCCAAAAGTATTTTTGTCTAAATTATTAATGCTAAACTCCAAGGCTTCTTTAAAATCAGCATTAAAATAATGTAAAGAAATAAATGCCGAATTTCCCTTAGAAACAAACTCTAACAAAGATTTTGTGCCTTCTTTGGTTTGTTTAAAAGCGGCATTTTTTATTAAAACATAATTTTTTTTATTGATTGTATCTCCATCAAAAGAAAAAATTGATGCGTCGTAAAAATTTTCTTTAAGAATCGTCATATCCGTATCTGGAAATAAATTAGGTGCTTCTTTTGAAATTATATAATTTCCAAACGGACTTTTTTCTTTTTCTCTATAATTTTCATCCCAATTGGTTTTTGTACAACCTGTAATTATAATTAAGGTAACAAGTAAGAAAATTCTAAATATGTTTTTAAGGTTTATCATTTAAGAAATGTTATTTATAAATGATTCATACTTAGTTTGCAATGTATAAAACTCTTCTTTTGATACAGCAAAATCGCCATACCAAACGTAGCTATAAACATAGGTTAAATAAGAAAACTGATTTCTAACTGCACCTTTTTTAAGTTCAAATTTGTATTCTGAATTTGTTTTGTCTTTATGATAATTAATTAGTTTTTTGGTAGAAAGTACTTTTAAGGTTTTCAAAAAATAGAAACGAATAGCCAATTTGTAATTTTCAGATTGTATGGCTTCTTCTAATAGGGTATTTAAATCTAGCTCATTAATATCTTCTTCTTCATAAATTAGTTTCTCAGCAGTTTTTTTCGGGGCTTTCTTAAAATTGAAAAAACCAATTTTAGAACCAAGAGCCACTTTTAAGATGATAAAAATTACAATTCCGCCCAACAAAAAAGGAAAAATTACTTTTAAAAAAGAGGCAATACTAGTTAAAAAACTTAAATCTGCATTTGATTTTTTCTTTTCCTTTTCTTCTGTATACGTAAAATCTTTACCATTATATTTTGTGTTTAAACTATCAGAAAAAGTCCTTAAAGTACTGTATTCAATACTTTTACTATATTTAGTTGTGTCTTTGTATTTTACAATACTATCAAGCTTTTCTTGTTGGGCTTTTACAATAAAGCTTGCAAAAATCATCACTAATAAAATAACTTTTTTCATTATCTTAATTGATGTTTTCTAGCCACTTTAAAAGGCAAAATTAAATAGTAGTAACTAATTGTAGCTAAACAAAATAGAATAATTGCAAAGCAGAAAAATGTTGGCATTATATTAGAATACCTTGTAACATATCCTTCTAAAAAAGCTGCCATAACTGTAAATGGTATGGTGCTTAAAAAGATGTAAAAAGCATTTCTTACGCCTATTTTAAAAGATTCGAACCTTTTTAAAGTTCCCGGAAACAAGATACTTGCACCAATAATGTAACCTGTTGCGGCTTCGATAATCATACCGAAGATTTCATAAGTTCCATGAATCCAGATTCCTTTAATACTATCAAAAAAACTATTTTGTTGGTAAAAGAATGCCTGAAATACAGCAACCATAATTCCGTTCATCACAACATAATAACCGGTTCCAATTCCTAGAAATAATCCAGAAAGAAACATATTTAGGCCAACTCTTTGGTTATTATTATAAATACCTATAAATGTACCCCAATTACTACCTCCTTTATAAATAGCCATGGCATCGCCACTTTCTATATTTTCTAGCGTTTGATCTATATATTCATCACTTAAAACTTGTCTAGCAAAACTATCATCATTAAAAGTTGAAAGTAAACCGATAAAAAAGCAGATAAAGAAAAAAGCAAATGATAAATAAATGAATTTTCTGTATTGATAGGAGAGAAGTGGTACTTTATCAAAAAAGAAATATAAAAATATATTCTGATCTCTCCTTTTAGAATGGTAAACTTTGTCGAAGCTGCTTTTTGCTAATTTATTAAGATATGTGGTAACCTTGCTTTTTGGGTAATACGTTTGCGCATATACCAAATCATTCATGATTTTTATATGCAAGTTGGCAATGTCATCTGGACTTTTTTTCGTTTTATTTGAAATAACTTGTTCAAATTCGAGCCATTTTTCTTTATTTTGCTTTATAAAAGCGACCTCTCTCATTAAGAGCGAATTTAACCATTGCATGAAAACACTCCAAATAAAAACCGCACAAAATATAAATATAAATTTTACGGTAGCCAACGTTGGGCAACGTTTATTGGCATTTTTATTTGACAATATACTTAAGTTTGCATATATCTATTTTGTGTATTATGTATTTGATTTTCAGGCTGTAGAAGAAACTTTTTCTGGTGATACTTGGACGGTGCAAGCTATCGGAATTTTAGTGCTAATTCCGGTAACTTTTTACACATTATATTCAGAAATTTTAATGGACGGACAAACACTAGGCAAGAAGCTATTACATGTTAAAGTAATAAATGTAGATGGTTTTAAACCTTCGGTTTCCGATTATATAATGCGTTGGTTTTTACGAATTATTGATTTTAATTTGTTTATACTTTTAGCCGTATACATACAATCTATTACTATAGATGATGCTGATTATCTTTTAGGATTGACATTTTTAGTGGGTAAATTAGTTGGATTGTTATTGATACTATTTACGCCTAAAAATCAACGATTTGGAGATATTATTGCAAATACCGTTGTAATTTATTTAAAGGATGAAGTTAAATTTTCTGAAACCATTTTAGAAGAATTAGCTGATACATATGTCCCAACATATCCGAACGTAATTAAATTGTCTGATAATGATGCACGAATCATTAAAAATACTTTTAGAACTGCCATAAAATTTAATGACTATAAAACGTTGATAAAACTTCGAAGTAAAATTATTGAAGTTACTCAGATTAAATCTATACACAAAAGTGATAGTGAATTTATATCCGTTGTTTTAAAAGATTACAATTTCTACACACAAAATATGTAAAACAGCTTTTATAATTACAATAGAAGTATGGTTCAAAATATTCTATTTAACATAATATAAATTATAGTACATGTGTTGTCATTGGTATTTTATGAGAGAAGTCCATTTGATAGCTATAATGTAGTATTATGTA
>JAHDHO010000122.1 GCA_020631275.1 Polaribacter sp.
CGACCTGCTGATTACAAATCAGCTGCTCTAGCCAGCTGAGCTACATCGGCTTTTATTTTGAGATGGCAAATTAAATACAAAAAACCATAACTGCCAAACTAAATTTTACTTTTTTTTAAAAAAAAAGCTTCAATTAAAATTGAAGCTTTCTCAGTCAAGAAATAATAATATTACATAGAGTAAAAAAACTGTTCGTTAACAATTTTTCCATCTTGTACTTCAAAAACGCAAACTTCTTCCATTTGTTGTCTTCCTCTGCTTTTAAATGTTACATCAAAGTTCATTTTACTTGTAAAATGCTTGTCTGCAACTACCGGTTCTGAGATTTCGTTAGAATGGAATTCTACTACGTCTTCTAACCATTGTTTGCTTTTTTCCATTACGTTTTGTTTTCCAGAAACAATTTCTCCGTGCGGTACACCAGGCATTTCTTTACTAACAACGTTGTCTGCATATAATTCTGTAATGCATTCTAAATTTTTACCTTGTTCACACATTTGTTTCCATTTCTGTGCAACTTCAATTGTGTTCATATCTTATTTTTTAGGTTGACTTTAAAAATATGAAAATTAAATGGTTATAAATAAAATTTTTTAATTTAATGCTTGTTTGTAAGTTTTTAAACAGCGTTCTCTAGCTTCTTTATGATCTACAATTTCTTTACAATAGGTTAATTCTTGAAATTCAGAAACCCATTTTTTAATGTATTGTAAGTCTTTGTCAAATTTTTTAATTTGAGTGGTTGGATTAAAAATTCTAAAATATGGCGCTGCATCTACACCAGAACCTGCAACCCATTGCCAATTACCTACGTTGCTGGCCATTTCATAATCGTGCAATTTCTCTGCAAAATAAGATTCTCCCCAACGCCAATCGATTAAAAGGTGTTTACACAAGAAGCTACCAACCAGCATTCTAATTCTGTTGTGCATAAAACCTGTTTCGTTTAGTTGCCTCATACCAGCATCAACAAGCGGATAACCAGTCTCTCCTTTACACCATTTTTTAAACTCTTCTTCATTGTTTCTCCATTCTATTCTATCGTACTTCGGTTTAAAAGACGCGTTTGCTGTTTTCGGAAAATGCCAAAGTATTTGCATAAAAAACTCTCTCCAAATTAATTGTTGCCAAAAAATTTCATTTGCTTCTGCTATTGCTTTTTTCACCATTTTACGAATTGAAACAGTACCAAAACGTAAATGAGGCCCTAATTTAGAAGTGTTATCTAAAGCAGGATAATTTCTAGTTTCTTCATATTCTTGAATTAAAGTTGGCGTAACGGTATAATCTTGAATCTCTTGTTTTGATTTCGTAAAACCTAAGTCTGATAAGTTTAAATTTGGCAACCTTGTGTTTTCTACTAGATTATTCAGGTAAGAGTTTGTATAATAAATATCTAAATTGTGCTCTTTAAACTTTTCTTTCCAAACTTTCATAAAAGGAGTATAAACAACATACGGATTTCCGTCTTTCTTTACAACTTCATCTTTTTCAAAAATTACCTGATCTTTAAAAGTTTTAAACGCTATATTGTTTTCTTTTAATAGTTTCTCAATTTCTTTATCTCTTTTGTTAGCATAAGGTTCATAATCTCTATTTGTAAAAACAGAATTTATAGTATAAGTATCAATTAATTCTTTATAAATATCTAAGGGTTTTCCGTGAAATATAGCAAGACTACTGTTGTTGTTTTCTTGCAACTCTTTTCTCATTTTCTGTAGCGTTTCGAAAATAAAGCTAACTCTGGCATCATTTTTTGGTAATTTTGATAAAATTTCTTCATCAAAAATAAAAATAGGCAACACTTTGCAGTCACCTTTTAATGCGTTGTAAAAACCAACATTATCATCAAGTCTTAAGTCTCTTCTAAACCAAAAAATTTTTATTGTTTCTTTCATTATTTTTGATATTCTCCAAAAAGTTCTATTAACTTCTTTTGTCTGTAGTTAAAAATTTCTTCTAATTTTGGTTTTACTAAAATAGGATGTGCTAATTGTCCTAAAACTCCCATTGGTAATTTGTAATCGATAATATCTTCCATTTCTACACCTCCTTCAATTTCATGAATAAAATGTTTATGATGCCATAAGGCATAAGGTCCAAACCTTTGTTCATCTACAAAATACTCTTTATCTACAACGTGTGTAATTTCTGTAACCCACTTTGTTTTTATTCCTAAAACTGGTGTCACAATATATTGTATAATTTGACCAGAAAACATATCTCTATCTGCACCAGAAAGAATATTAAATCCCATATAATCTGGTGTAATTGTTTTTAGGTTTTTTGGGTCTGATAAAAATTTCCAAGCTTCTTCCTTAGAAATTGGTAAATTTTGTTTTTTATGAAGTGTGTAAATTTTCATCTTAATTATGTATTAGAATATATAAGTTTAATGATGTTGCTATGCACAACCAAATAATATATGGTAGTAGCAAGTATTTGTAGTTTAAAGTTTTAGAACTAAGTTTTAAAAAATAAACAAAAAGTAAAGCGGTAAGTAGTAATATTGTAATTAAGCCGGTTAACACTAAATGCTGATTAAAAAAAATGTAGTTCCAGCTTACGTTTAATATAAATTGAATTAAAAAAGCAATTTTATTCTCGAGAGTATTTTCAATAGTAAAAAGTTTGCCTAAATAAATCGAAAAACAAACCATAATTACTGTCCAAGCAATACCAAATACAATTCCTGGAGGTGTCCAAGGAGCTTGATTTAAATTTGTGTACCAATCCGAAAGCGGACCATTATCCATTAACCAACTTCCAAATGCCAATCCACCGAAATTAATAACTAGAAAAAGCAGTGTTATTTTTAATTGTTTCATTCTTATGAATTAGCTTGTAATTCTGTAATTTTCTTTAGTAAATCGTCTGCTTCTTTATATTTCGTATCACTATCAGCTCTATTAATAGATTGAAGCTTATAAGCTTCTTCCATTAGTTTTTTATATTTTTCTTGGAGCTTTTCTACAGCTGATTTTTTCTTGAATAAACCAAACATATTTTTTATTTTAAATGTTTTGTAATTTTAGAACTTATAGGTTTTGTAATAGAAAAATAGTAGTCAATTAACTTGCCCTCTGGCGAAACTAAATATTTTTGAAAATTCCATTTTACAGAAGAACTTTTAGTTCCGTTTAAAGATTTATCTGTAAGCCAAGTATAAAGTGGATGTTGTTTTGTACCTTTTACATCAATTTTTTTTGTCATTAAAAAAGTAACACCAAATTTACTTTACAAAAAGCTTCTATATCTTCTGAAGTTCCGGGTTCTTGTGATCCAAATTGATTACAAGGAGAACCAATTACGATAAGATTCTCTTTATAAGTATTATATAATTCTTCTAACTCTTTGTATTGTGATGTAAAGCCGCACTTAGAAGCTACATTAACAAATAATATAAATTTATTTTTGTATTCGGATAAGTCAATAGCTTTATTTTGTAAGCTATTGATATTAATTTTATAAATATCAGTCATGTTTTTTATATTTTGAAGTTTACAATACCACAATCCAGTTCGAAAATTTGACCGGATATTGAAAGGGATTTATCAGAAATTAGAAACGAAGCTAAATCTGCAACTTCTTCTGGTTTTAAAAACTTTTTAAGAGGATGACGTTCTGTGATATTTTCTATCATTCTTTCATTTCTTAATAATTTTGATGCTAAATCTGTATCTGTAACCGTAGGTGCTATTGCATTTACTCTAATTGTAGGCGCAAGTTCTGCACCTAAAGACTTGGTTATGCCTTCAACAGCTGATTTTGCTGCAGCAACACTAGCATGAAAAGGCATGCCTAATTTTGTAGCTACTGTGCTAAATAATAAAATAGAAGGGTTTTTTCCGTTTTTTAATTTTGGAAGGTATCGTTGAATGGCTTTAATCGCGCCTACAACATTTATTTCAAAATCTTCTCTAAAATCTTCTAGTTTTAATCTAGATATTGGTTTTAGATTGATGCTTCCAGGGCAGTATATTAGTGTATCTGCATTTTCAATATCTGGTAGTTCATCATTAAGAACATCACAGTCGTAATGTTTTAAGTTAGCGTGAGAAAGCGAAGGTGCTGTTCTACTAATGTTTATAATACTGTTATTATCTACTAGAGCATTAACAATTGCTTCTCCAATTCCTTTGCTTCCTCCTACTACTATTATTTTTTTCATGTGCTTTTTAAGGTCTTCCTTTCAAGCGCTTTTCAATTTTTTGCTTTACAGCAGTTAAACGCTTCATTTGATCCATAATTTCTGGATCTTTATCTACTTTATATACTTGGTTTAGCTCTAAAATAAGTGCTTTAACTTCTCTAGATGCCAAAATTCTATCACTTGTTGTTTTAAAAGAGAACTTTCTGTTCTCAAACTCTACAGCTCTTTCTAATAAATCCATTCTACTTATCTTGTCTTTTTATAATTTTTCCAATATAATTATAAAACTTAGATAAGCAATAAAAATGTGCATTTATTATTAGGCAGTAAGTGGTTTTCCTTTTAAGCGTCTTTCAATTCGTTGTTTTATAAGTGTTAAACGCTTCATTATGTCCATAATATTAGCGTCTTTATTCTTCTTATAAACCTCGTTTAAGCTTAAGATTAACTCTTTTGCTTCTCTTGCAGCTAATATTCTGTCACTTGTTGTAGGAAATCTTTTTTTTCGAGTTTCAAACTCTAATGCTTTTTCGATTAACTTCATAATTAATAATTTAAGGTATTCTGTAATTCTACTATTTTTTCTTGATTGTTAAATTTTCCTCCAAAATAAGAGGTAACTGTTGCAGAAGCATCGTCTTTGACTCCTCTAGAAGAAACACATAAATGTTTTGCGTCTATTATCACTGCAACATCTTCGGTATTTAAAATTGCTTTTAATTCTTCTGCTATTTGATTTGTAAGTCTTTCTTGAACTTGTGGTCTTTTGGCAAAATATTGCACAATTCTATTTAGTTTAGATAAACCTATAACTTTACCGGAAGAAATATATGCCACATGTGCTTTACCAATAATTGGTACAAAATGATGCTCGCAATTAGAATAAAAAGTTATATTTTTTTCTACCAACATTTGATTGTATTGGTATTTATTGTCAAATAAAGCTACTTTAGGTTTGTTTGCAGGATTTAGTCCAGAAAAAATCTCATCAATGTACATTTTTGCAACTCTTTTTGGTGTTCCTTTTAAAGAATCATCAGTTAAATCTAAACCCATTACATCCATTATTTCTGAAAATAAAGACGCAATTTTATCTTTTTTTTCACCGTCAGAAAGCTTAAACGCATCCTTTTTCATTGGAGTTTCTAAGCCGGTAAATAAATGATCATCACCAATATCATCAATGGTGAAACCATTTAACAATTCCTTTTTTTCTTCTTGTAATAATTCTGTTATCATAATTTTCTTTTTTATGTGCTGTCTTTAACGTTTTTGTTAAAGCAAAGCACGGGTTTATCTTTTGGCTATATTATTGTTTGAGATAGATTTTTGTCTAGAGCATTTAAAACGTCCTTTTTCGAAGTTTCTAAGTTTTTCGTGTTTGGTTTTTCTTCCTTGAACCCTTTTGCGCCACATTTTAAAACTTGATAGTTTCATTTCTGTACGCATTAAATTAATTACTTCTTGTTCTTTTAAACCAAACTGAAATTCTATTGCTTCGAAAGTTGTTCTATCTTCCCAAGCCATTTCTATTATTCTATCAATAGATGTGCCATTTAATTTTTTCATCTAGTATAGTTGATATTGTTTGTCATTTTCTATTTTATGGTTTACTATTTTATCGATAAACTTCTTGTTTTCTTTAAATAGTTTGTTGTATTTAAATCGCACATAGTTGCCTTGAGCATGTACACTAAAGCCAGCGGTTCTGTATAAATGCAACTGATAATAAGGAATTGCCCAACTGTAAGTTTCTAATCCTTTATTGATGTGAACTATAATTCCTTTTTCTCTTAATTCTATGTTACCATAATTTATATCAGAAACTTTGTTCATGTATTTAGAGAAACCATGGCCAACTTCTTCAATTATCATCCTTTTAGAACCTGTTCCTCCCATTTTTAGTGATTGAAAAAAACTATAAGGAGCACCTAATAAGTCATCTATGGTAGCTTTTGCATCATTGTTTTTATATGTGGTGTTAAATATCATTACTCAAATATACAAAAAAAATATTTATGTTTAACTATATGTAAAAATGATTAAACAAAATTTAACAATAAATTTTAATTTGTAGATATTATGCAGGTTAGCCTCTGTTGATTGGGCTGTTCTTACTAGAAATTGTATGTTTTTTTAAAATTCTTAGACTTTCTTCTTGCACAGTTTGGTCTTTTTTTAATTTCCACAAGATATCACTAGCGTTTTTTCTTGCGGTTTTTATGTCGACAATTGGTTTTGGATAATCAATACCCAGTTCAAAATTATTAAACTGTTGATCTAAAGGTGTCATTAAATAAGGCTCATGTATAAAAGGGATTGGTAGTTCTTTTAATTCTGGAACCCATTTTTTTATAAAAGTAGCATCTTCGTCATGCTTTAAACTGTTTTTTATAGGATTGTAAATTCTTAATAGATTTATACCAGTTTCACCAGCGCTCATTTGTAATTGCGGAAAGTGAATTCCGGGTTCAAAATCTAAAAATAATTGCGATAGATGTTGAGATGCATGTTGCCATGGTTGCCATAAAATATGTGTAAAAAAAGAAACCAACATAGCTCTCATTCTAAAATTGATATAACCGGTTTCTTTTAAACATCGCATACAAGCATCTACTATAGGGAACCCTGTGGCGCCATCTCTCCAAGCTTTTTGATATCTTTCTGAAATACTTTTTTTTAGTTTTAAATATCCTTTATTAATGCTTTCGTTTTCCATGCTATGTTCCATTTCAAACTTTTGAATGAAATGAGCTTGCCATCTTAATCGAGATATAAATGCACTAATATGTTTTTTATTACTATCGGTAGTACTGTTTACAGCTTCTTGAAAAATTTGTCTTATAGATACGTTACCCCAAGCTATATAAGGAGATAATCTACTGCAGCTTTCTCTTGCTAATAAGGGTTTAGAAATATTAGACATGTATTTTTCATGTCTTGTTTTAAAAAAGGAATTTGCATACCTCCAAGCAAGTTTAGAACCTCCTTTTTGAAACGGTGTTTTTTTGCTTGTTTCTAAATTTACAGTTCTAAATAATTTTTCTATAACATTAATTTCATCAATAGTGATTAATTTATTCGCAGTAATATTATTTTTTATTTGAGATGTGTACATATATTCATCCCATTTTTCAAACCAATCTTCTCTGTCTAACAAACCTCTTAGAACTCCGTTGTTATTATTCTCGACCCATTGAATTGTGTTATTTCTACAATATCTTTTAAATTCTTTATCTCTATTAAAGGTTAACAGCAAACCTGTTTCTTGATGAGAAAAAACAGCATTAATCTTGTAATTAGCAGTAAGTTGATTAAAAGCAGTTACAACTTCGGTTTCAACAGTCAAGATTTTAGAATTATATTGTTTTAAACTCTCGTTTAAATCTACTATAGATTGTTTTATAAAGTTCCAATGACGCTCGTTATAATGTTTATCACTAATTAAAGTAGGTTCTAAAACATATAAAAAAAGTGTACGTTTATTAGAATTCAAAGCATTGTAAATAGCTTCGTTGTCTTCTAAACGTAAATCTCTTTTAAACCAAACAACATTAATTTCCTCTCTATTAATATGCATCTAAGTTTTCTATTATATGATTTGCTTTTTCTTTAATTCTTGTTCTTTCTTCCGTAGACATTTTATTAAGTAAACTGTACATCATCTTCATGCGGAAGTTAGAAGAAAGTTCTGCTTGTTTCTCATCTAAGAAATTCCAATATAAAGAGTTAAATGGGCAAGCATCATCTTCTAATTTCTTAGTTTTTTTATACGAGCAAGACTCGCAATAATTACTCATTTTACTAATATAACTTCCGCTAGAAACGTAAGGTTTTGTGGCGATTTTGCCTCCGTCTGCAAACTGACTCATGCCTCGAGTATTTGGTAACTGAACCCATTCAATTGCATCTACATAAATACCTAAATACCAAGCATCGATTTCATCTGGATTAATTTGTGTTAATAATGCAAAATTACCCGTAATCATTAAACGTTGTATGTGGTGCGCGTAGCCGTTATTTAACGAATTTTGAATTGCGTTTTTTAAGCAATTCATCTTTGTTTTTCCTGTCCAGAAAAAGGCTGGAAGTTTATTTTTATTGTTTAAAAAGTTTTCGTTTTTATAGTTTGGCATCAACATCCAATACATGCCTCTCACATATTCTCGCCAACCTAAAATTTGTCTTATAAAACCTTCTACTTGAGAAATATCG
>JAHDHO010000123.1 GCA_020631275.1 Polaribacter sp.
TCGCCATTGCTTGCGCATTTTCTTTTACTTGAATTTGATATTCTAAAAACTCATCTGTTAATGCCTCGCCAAAAGCAACCGCTTTTGCAGCAATAACATGCTCTAAAGGTCCACCTTGATTACCTGGAAAAACAGCAGAGTTTAATAAAGTAGACATTTTTTTAGGTTTTCCACTTTTTAAAGTTTCACCAAAAGGATTGTCAAAATCTTTACCAATCATTATCATTCCACCTCGTGGTCCACGTAAAGTTTTATGAGTTGTTGAAGTAACAATATGACAATGTGGTAATGGATCGTTTAAAATTCCTTTAGCAATTAAACCTGCCGGATGAGAAATATCTGCCATTAAAATTGCCCCAACACTATCTGCAATTTCTCTAAAACGTTTAAAATCGATATCTCTAGAATATGCAGAAGCACCAGCAATTATAAGTTTTGGTTGTTCTTTAGTAGCTACTTCTTGAATTTTATCATAATTTAAAACTCCAGTTTCTTCATCTACCCCGTAAAATGTTGGGTTGTATAATTTACCAGAAAAATTTACAGAAGAACCATGAGTTAAATGTCCACCGTGCGATAAATCGAAACCTAAAATAGTATCACCAGGTTTTAAACAAGCAGCAAAAACTGCTGTGTTTGCTTGAGAACCAGAATGCGGCTGCACATTTACATACTCTGCACCAAATAATTCTTTTGCTCTATCAATTGCTATTTGCTCTACAATATCAACTATTTCACAACCGCCATAATATCTCTTTCCAGGATATCCTTCAGCATATTTATTCGTTAAAATAGAACCTTGAGCTTGCATAACTTGATCGCTTACAAAGTTTTCTGAAGCGATTAATTCCAAACCATTTAATTGTCTTTCTTTTTCTTCCTGAATAAGGTCAAAAATTTGATTGTCTAATTGCATTGTAATTGTTTTGAATAAGTATCAAATGTAACAAAAAACATAATCCTATTAAATAACTTTTTCGTATATTTTTTAAGAACTTATCAAGATTTATACAATTCAAAAAAAAGCATTGTTAAAAATAAGTTATTCGTTAAATTTCATTTTAAAGATGAGAAAAAATTGCATAAATTTGAACAAAATAAAGATTTTTATAAGATGATCATAACAGCAAATAATCCGAATAGAAAATCATGGTTAAAGGTAGAAGAAGATTCAGATTTTCCGATACAAAATATACCATTTGGGGTTTTTATTACAAGAGATGATATTATTACAATAGGTAGTAGAATTGGCGATTTTGCTATTGATCTAGGCGCTTTACACCAATTAGGATATTTTGAAGGAATACCATTAACCGATGATATCTTTTTACAAGATAATTTAAATGATTTTATTGCAGATGGTAGAAAAACTTGGCGTTTGGTAAGAAATAAAATTGCAGAAATTTTTGATGTAACCAATGGAAATTTAAGAGATAATGCAAACCATAAAGATAAAATTATCTTTAGGATGGATGAAGTTGAAATGCTTTTACCTGTTTCTGTAGGAGATTATACAGATTTTTACGCAAGTAAAGAGCACGCAACAAACGTTGGTTCTTTATTTAGAGATCCAGAAAATGCATTATTACCAAACTGGCTTCACATTCCTATTGGTTACCATGGTAGAAGTTCTTCTATAGTACCTTCTGGTACGCCAATTAGAAGACCTTTGGGGCAAACAAGACCTGCAGAAGGCAGTAAAACTCCTGGTTTTGGGCCATCTAAGTTATTAGATTTTGAATTAGAAATGGCATTTATTACTACGGATGCAAATGTGCTTGGAGATAGAATTCCTATCGAAGAAGCAGAAGAATATATTTTTGGTTTAGTTCAATTTAATGATTGGTCTGCAAGAGATATTCAAGCTTGGGAATATGTACCGTTAGGACCTTTCTTAGGAAAGAATTTTGCGTCTACAATTTCTCCTTGGATTGTAACTTTAGATGCCTTAGAGCCTTTTAGAACAGATAATCCAAAACAAGTTCACGAGCCTTTACCTTATTTAAAACAAGAAGGAAAAGGAAGTTATGATATTAATTTGCAAGTTGGTATTCTGCCAGAAAATGGTGAAGAAACAATTGTGGCAAATTCTAATTTTAAATATATGTACTGGACAATGGCACAGCAATTAGCACATCACACTGTTAATGGTTGTCCTGTAGAAGCTGGCGACATGATGGGATCTGGTACAATTTCTGGACCAACAAAAGATAGTTTTGGTTCTATGTTAGAATTAACATGGCGCGGACAAAACCCAATTACTTTAAAAGATGGTACTACACGTAAATTTATAAACGATCACGATACAGTTATTATGCGTGCACATTGTAAAAATGACACCATAAGAATTGGTTTTGGAGAATGTATTGGTAAGGTTTTACCCGCCAAATAAATAACATTTATATTTAGAAACAAAACCTCATTTTTAAGTTAAAAAATGAGGTTTGTTTTTTAATATTAAATACAAGCGCTTAGTTAGAAGATTTTACTATCTTATAAACATAACAATCAATCATAAATCTTGAAAGAGAAATTAAAACAATTAGAGTTATTTTTAAAAAGTTCTGATTTTAATAGAGGAATTAGAATTGGTGTTGCAATCGCAATACCATTTGCTCTACTCTACTTTTTAGGTTATTTCAAATACGCTCCTGCAATTGCGGTTGGTACATTTTTAAATTCACCTAGTGATATTCCTGGAAGTATTAAAAGAAAAGTTAATGCCATTTTAATAAGTATTGTATTATCAATGTTAATAACGGCAGCAATATTATTTGCTAAACCGTTTTTAGTTGTTTTAATTTTAGTTATTACAATTATTTCATTTACAATTTCATTACTATCTGTTTATGGTTTTAGAGCTTCATTAGTTTCTTTTTCTGGTTTGTTAGCTATGGTTATTGCATTCGCAATTCAAAAGGAAACCGCACAAGAAATAATGATGCATCTTGGTTTAATGTCTTTTGGCGGATTATGGTATTTAGTGGTTTCTTATGTTTTTCAAAAATTAGTTCCTAAAAAAGATCAAAATCAATTATTATCTGATTCTTTATTACTAATTGGAAAATATTTAAAATTAAGAGCAAAACTTCTCACTAAAAAAACAAAAAGAGACGAGTTACTTAAAAAAACATTTGTTCTTCAGAATCAAATTAACGAAAAACACGAAACTTTAAGAGAAGCACTACTAACAGCAAGAAAACGCTCTGGGAGATCTAGATATGAAGAGAAACAACTTCTTATTTTTGTTTCATCTATTAAGATTTTTGAATTAATAGAAGCAAAACATTTAGATTATAAAATGATTGATTCGATTTTTGGCGAACATAAATCATTTTTAAAAGCATCTAAAAAACTAAACAAAATTATGGGTAACCATCTGATAGTTTTATCAGAATTACTAATTCAGAACGAAAAAATACCTAATAAAGATGTTTTATTAAAAGCGCTTTCAAAAACAAATGAAACAATAGCAGCATATATAGAAACCATAAAGTTACCAGAAGCCAGAGAAGGCGCTTTAGTTTTAAAGAATTTATACGATTACCAAGAACAACTTTTAGAAGAAATTCGAATAATTAGACGTGTAATGGCTAATGTACACGATGCTTCAAAAATTTCATTAAAAAGAGAAAGTTCTAGTCAATTTTTAACATTACAAGAATACCGTTTTAATGTATTATTGCAAAATTTAAGCTTAAAATCAACAATTTTTAGACATTCTGTAAGATTAACATTTGCCTTGGTATTTGGTTATCTATTCGGTTATTTTTTAGAAATACAAAACACTTATTGGATTTTACTAACAATTATTGTGATTATGCGACCAAGCTACGGCTTAACTCGTTTAAGAACAAAGGATAGAATTATAGGAACCTTAATTGGTGCCGCAATTGCTTTAAGTATTGTTTCTTTAACTCAAAACATTGTAGTCTATAGTATTTTAGCATTCTCTTCATTAATTTTTGCTGTTTCATTATTGCAACAGAACTATAAATCGGCTGCCGCTTTGGTAACTATAAGTATTGTATTTGTGTATTCGTTAATGAATCCGAATGCATATGAAGTAATACAATACAGAGTTTTAGACACCATTATCGGTGCAATAATTGCGATTGTTTCTAATTATTTAATACTTCCAACTTGGGAAATCAATAATCAGAAACAAATTTTAATAAATGCGCTTAAAATGAATAAAAACTATCTTTTAGCAACCCAAGAATTATATAAAGACCCAAATATTAACAAATTGTCTTATAATTTGGCAAGAAAAGAGGCATTTTTAGCAATTAGTAATTTAAACGCTTCGTTTCAAAGATTAACTCAAGACCCTAAATCGAAACAAAAAGAATTTGAATTGGTTTATGAAATAGTAACTATTAACCAAACTATGGTTTCTGCAATTGCTTCTATTGGTAACTTTATAATTAACCATAAAACTACACCAGCCTCTAAAGAATTTGATATTTTAATTGATAAAATTAAAAGCTCTTTACAAATAGCTTGTACCAATTTACAAGCTAAAACCAGTAAATCTAAAATAGCAGAAGAAATTGTAGAAAAAGCAGAAAATAAACTTTTAAATGCCTATCAAAAATTATCTAATTTAAGAGACGAAAGTATTGAGAAAGGAAATAAAGAAATAGATGAAAAAACTTTACATGCTTTACAAGAAGCCTATCTAATTTCTAACCATATGGTGTGGTTAAAATCTCTTTCTGATAGTTTAAAAAAAGCTACAGACAAATACAAAAAAACAATTTTAGACACTTAATTAACCTACTAAAAAACAGTTAAATAAATTCTTATTATTTATTAAAACCAATTCTTTTTTTATCTAATTTTGTTTTAAGAAAATGGTCTATTTTAAAAAACCATTATATTAAAAATGATACAAAATATAGAGAATATTGAGCTTCATTATTTAACATTAAATGACTACAAACAGTTAAAAGAAGCAATGATAGAAGCATATGCAAGTATGCCAGATTCTTATTGGAAAGAAGATCAAATTAAAGCCTTAATTGATAAATTTCCTGAAGGACAAGTAGTAATTAAAATTAACGGAGAACTTGCCGGTTGTGCATTATCTATAATTTTAGATTACGATAGTTTTGATGACCAACACACTTATAAAGAAATTACAGGTGCATTTACATTTAATACGCACAACAAAAACGGAGATGTTTTATACGGTATCGACGTATTTATTAAATCTGAATATAGAGGTTTGCGTTTGGGCAGAAGATTGTATGATTATAGAAAAGAATTAACCGAAAAATTAAACTTAAGAGGTATTGCTTTTGGAGGAAGAATTCCTAATTATCACAAGTTTTCAAACAAATTGTCGCCCAAAGAATATATAGAGAAAGTAAAACGTAAAGAAATTCATGACCCTGTATTAAACTTTCAAATTTCTAATGATTTTCATCCTTCTAAAATTTTAAAAGGATATTTAGAAGGTGATGAAAATTCTGGTGAATTTGCAGTACTCTTAGAATGGGACAATATTTATTACGAGAAAAAATCAAAAAAAGCAGCAAGTAACAAAAAAGTTGTTCGTTTGGGTTTAATACAATGGCAAATGCGTTTGTATAAAGATTTAGAAGAATTAATGCAACAAGCAGAATATTTTGTTGATGCTGTTTCTGCCTACCGATCTGACTTTGCGCTGTTTCCAGAATTTTTTAATGCGCCTTTAATGGCAGATAATAATCATTTACCAGAATCGCAAGCTATTAGAGAATTGGCAAAATATACGCCAGAAATTGTTCAGAAATTTTCTGAACTAGCAATTAGCTACAACATTAACATTATTACTGGTAGTATGCCAGAAATTAAAGATGGCTTGTTGTATAATGTTGGTTATATTTGTAAAAGAGATGGCTCATCAGATCGCTATGAAAAATTACATGTTACGCCAGATGAAGCAAAAGTTTGGGGAATGCAAGGCGGGAATGAGTTAAAAACTTTTGATACAGATTGTGGTAAAATTGGTATTTTAATTTGTTACGATTCTGAGTTTCCAGAATTAAGTAGATTATTGGCAGATGAAGGAATGGATATTTTATTTATTCCGTTTTTAACAGATACACAAAATGGATATTCTAGAGTACGTCATTGTGCACAAGCAAGAGCTATAGAAAATGAATGTTATGTTGCTATTGCTGGGAGTGTTGGTAATTTACCAAAAGTAAATAATATGGATATTCAATACGCTCAATCTATGGTTTTTACACCTTGTGATTTTTCTTTTCCTGCAAACGGAATAAAAGCAGAAGCAACAACAAATACAGAAATGATTTTAATTGCTGATGTTGATTTAGATTTATTAAAAGATTTAAATAAGTTTGGTTCTGTTAGAAACTTAAAAGATAGAAGAAAAGATATTTTTGAGCTGCGAAAGAAATAAATAGAAGGTTTATAATTTAAAAGAGCTCCCTTAGGAGCTCTTTTTGTTTTAATTATATTTCATCTTCTAAATCATCTAGATTTAGATCTTCATCTTCATCAAAAGAATCTTCATCTTCTGCATAGTCTTCCATAGTTTGCTCTAATTTAGAACTTATTTTTACTAAATAAATAGTAGTTTCTGTTCTAACTTCTACAGCTTTTATATTTTCTCCTTTTGCATTTTTGAAGGAAATAATATCTGAATAATCATATCCATCAGGATATTTTTCTACCAACATATCTAAAATGTCTGTAGTAAGTTTTGCATAGTCTACAATTACTCTGTTCATAATAATTACATTTCTAATAAATAAGCAAATATTAATGGCGCAACAATTGTTGCGTCACTTTCTATAATAAACTTTGGTGTATTTATATCTAATTTACCCCAAGTAATTTTTTCATTTGGTACAGCACCAGAATAAGAACCATAACTTGTTGTAGAGTCAGAAATCTGACAGAAATAACTCCAAAACGGTGTGTCAGTTCTTTCCATATCTTGGTATAACATTGGCACAACACAAATTGGAAAATCTCCTGCGATCCCTCCTCCTATTTGAAAGAAACCAATTCCGTTATTAGAATTTTCTGTATACCAATCAGCAAGAAATGTCATATATTCTATTCCAGATTTTACTGTAGACGCTTTCAATTCTCCTTTCATTACATAAGATGCAAAAATGTTTCCCATAGTAGAATCTTCCCAACCAGGACAAATAATTGGCAAGTTTTTTTCCGCAGCTGCATACATCCAAGAATCTTTAATATCTATTTCATAATACTGTTCTAAAACACCAGAAAGTAATAATTTATACATAAATTCATGGGGTAAAAAACGTTCTCCATTCGCTTCGGCATCTTTCCAAATTTTTACAATATGTTCTTGTATTCTTCTAAAAGCTTCTTCTTCTGGTATACAAGTATCTGTAACTCTGTTTAAACCTTTTTCTAATAAATCCCACTCGTCTTGTGGTGTTAAATCTCTATAATTAGGAACTCTTTTATAATGCGAATGCGCAACTAAATTCATTACATCTTCTTCTAAATTGGCTCCGGTACAAGAAATAATATGTACTTTATCTTGACGAATCATTTCTGCAAAAATCTTACCCAATTCTGCTGTACTCATTGCTCCAGCTAAAGAAACTAACATCTTATTTCCTTTATTTAACTGATCTTCATACCCTTTAGCAGCATCTACTAAAGAAGCTGCATTAAAATGTAAAAAATATTTTTCTATAAATTCTGAAATTGGTTTTTGATTAGTATTCATCTTCATCATTTTTAAATTTAGCTAATTTACTAAAAGAGTTTTCTTTTCTATCTTCTTCACCATTATCGTAAGTATCTTCATTAGATGCAAACTTGTAACTTAACATTTTGTAGAATAATTTTGCCGCTAAAAAGTCTGATGATTTTTCATCTTTATTAGGACATAATTCTACCATATCAAAACCAACAACATTTTTTTGTTCAAATACAGATTTTAAAAACTCTAAGGTTTCATAGTAAAACAAACCACCAGGTTCTGGCGTACCAGTAGATGGCATAATTGAAGGATCTAAGGCATCTAAATCGAATGTAATAAACACATTTGTACTTAATTGATCTATAACATCGTCCATCCAATCTTCATTTACAGCCATATCATGTGCAAAGAAAACCTTATCTAAATTCATATTTCTTTTTTCAGAAATATCCATACTTCTAATACCAACTTGTACCAAATTTGTATTTTGATTTGCTTCATAAACTGCACAAGCGTGGTTGCAAGTAGAACCTTCATATTCTTTACGCAAATCTGCATGCGCATCGATATGTAATACTGTTAAATCGTTAAAACATTC
>JAHDHO010000124.1 GCA_020631275.1 Polaribacter sp.
TCAATAGAAAAGCAAACGGAACTTTAGAAGAATTACCAAACAAACATATAGACACTGGTATGGGGTTTGAACGTTTATGTATGGTTTTACAAAACGTACAATCTAATTACGATACAGATGTGTTTAAACCAATTATTAGCGAAATTGGTACCATTACAAATACATCTTACGGCAAAAACGAAAAACAAGACATTGCAACACGTGTAATTTCAGATCATGTTAGAGCAGTTGCTTTTTCTATTGCCGATGGACAATTACCAAGTAATACAGGTGCAGGTTACGTTATTCGTAGAATTCTAAGAAGAGCTATTAGATACGGATTTACATTTTTGAACAAAAAAGACCCTTTTATTTATAGACTTGTAGAAGTTTTAAGCAATAAAATGGGAGAAGCTTTTCCGGAGATTAAAGCCCAAAAACAACTCATAGAAAATGTAATTAGAGAAGAAGAAGCTTCTTTCTTAAAAACTCTAGACAAAGGATTGCTTTTATTAGACGGAATTATCGATGCTTCTAAAACCAAAGAAATTTCTGGAGAAAAAGTATTCGAATTGTATGATACTTTTGGTTTTCCTATTGATTTAACAGCTTTAATTTTATCTGAAAAAGGATATACTTTAGATGAAAACGGCTTTAAAGAAGAACTTCAAAAACAAAAAAATAGATCTAGAGCTGCAAGTGAAAGCTCTACAGAAGATTGGGTAGTTTTAATTGATGACAAAGAAGAAGAATTTATTGGTTACGATTATTTAGAGGCTGATGTAAAAATTACCAAGTATAGAAAAGTAACTTCGAAGAAAAACGGCGAAATGTTTCAATTAGCCTTTAATTTAACACCTTTTTACCCTGAAGGTGGTGGACAAGTTGGCGACAAAGGTTATTTAGAAGATACTCATGGTGATGTAGTTTATATTTTAGATACTAAAAAAGAAAACAATTTAATTATACATTTTACCAAGAATTTACCAAAGCATTTAAACGAGAGTTTTAAAGCTGTTGTAGATAAAAAACAACGTTACAGAACAGAATGTAATCATACGGCAACACATTTATTGCATCAAGCATTAAGAGAAGTATTAGGAACTCATGTAGAGCAAAAAGGCTCTGCTGTACATTCAAAATATTTACGTTTCGATTTTTCTCACTTCTCTAAATTAACTGCGGATGAGTTACGTGATGTAGAAGACTTTGTGAATGCTCGAATTTCTGGAAAACTACCTTTAGTAGAAAAAAGAAATATACCAATGCAACAAGCTTTAGATGATGGTGCAATGGCTTTATTTGGAGAAAAATATGGCGATACTGTTAGAGCAATTAAATTTGGTAAATCTGTAGAATTATGTGGTGGTACACACGTAAAAAACACAGGAGACATTTGGCATTTCAAAATTAAATCTGAAGGTGCTGTTGCCTCTGGAATAAGAAGAATAGAAGCCATAACAAATGATGCTGTAAAGGATTTCTATTTCGAAAACAATAGAACATTATTTGAAATTAAAGATTTACTTAACAACGCTAAAGAACCTGTAAAAGCAGTTTTAAAATTGCAAGAAGATAATGCGTCGCTACAAAAACAAATAGAGCAACTTCTAAAAGAAAAAGCACAAAATTTATCCGGAGAAATTAAGAATAATCTTAAAGAGATTAACGGAGTGCAATTTTTAGCTACTAAAGTAGATTTAGATGCTAACGGCATTAAAAACTTAGCTTTTAGCTTAGGTAAAGAAGCAGATAATTTATTTTTATTGTTTGCAACTGCTCCTTCTAAAGACAAAGCAATGTTAACGTGTTATATTTCTAAAGAATTAGCAAAAGAACGTGGTTACGATGCTGGTAAAGTTGTTAGAGAATTAGGTAAATTAATTCAAGGTGGCGGTGGTGGCCAAAACTTTTTTGCAACTGCTGGTGGTAAAAATCCTGGTGGAATTCCGAAAGCATTAGACAAAGCAAAAGATTATTTAGTATAAATGATTTTTCAGACGCAAATACCAATTAAAAGAGAAGAGAATAATCTTATTTCTTATTATTCTAAAACCCTTTTAATTGGTTCTTGTTTTTCAGAAAACATTGGTAATAAACTTGCTTTTTATAAGTTTCAAACACATCAAAATCCATTTGGTATTTTATTTCATCCGAAGGCAATAGAGAATTTAATTTCTAGAGCTATCAAAAGTGAATATTATATCGAAAAAGATTTGGTTTTTAACAACGAAAGATGGCATTGTTTAGATGCACACTCTAGTTTAAGTGCTGCGGATAAAAACACACTACTACTCAATTTAAATTCAGCTTTAGAAAACACCAAAACTTATTTAGAAAACGCATCTCACATTATTATGACACTAGGCACTTCTTGGGTGTATCGTTATTTAGAAAATGATTGTATTGTAGCAAATTGTCATAAAATTCCGCAGAAAAAGTTCTCTAAAAATTTGCTTTCTATTGATGAAATAACTTCAACTTTAAAGAATATAACTGCTCTTATAAGTTCAATTAACAAGAAGGCTAACATCATTTTTACAGTTTCTCCTGTTAGGCATTTAAAAGATGGTTTTATCGAAAATAATAGAAGTAAAGCTCATTTAATTAGTGCGGTACATGCTACTGTAAATTCTGATATAAATTCACATTATTTTCCATCTTTTGAAATTGTAGTAGATGAATTGAGAGATTATCGTTTTTACAATGAAGATATGATTCATCCCAACAATATGGCAATAAATCATATTTGGAATAAATTTACAGCAACTTGGTTTTCGGAAGACACCAAACCCGTTTTGAAAAATATTGAAACAATTCAGCGAGGAATTGCACACAGACCTTTTAATGAAGCTTCTGAAAAACATCAGAAATTTTTAAAAAACTTAGAATTAAAAAAAGCACAGTTGACTAAAAAACTTCCTTTTATTAAATTTTAAAAAAGCTTACCGAAAAATATTCTCGATAAGCTTTTAATTAATTAAAATAATCCAATTCTTACTCTTGGCACACCAACTCTTACACTTGTTCGTGTTCTATATCTAGGTTGACTTCTATACTCGTAACTGTAATAATATCTTGTGTGATTGTGGTAATAATAACCATGATGACAATGTGAATCGCAATGATTGTGATGTTCTGCATAAGCATCTCTTTTACCTTGCATATAGGCTTCGTATGCTTCTTTGTCTTTTTTCTTTAACTCTTTTTCGTAGGCTTTTTGTTCTTTCCAGAATTTTTTTTCCTCTTTTTTAGATTTAGCCTCATATTGTTGTTCGAATTTGGCATCTTCTTTAGCTCTTTTTTGATAATAAGCCGTTTTAGACAATTCTTTATTTTGTGTAGATTCCTCTTTTTGTTCTTGAGCATTCAAAAATCCAAAGGTAAAAAAAGCGGTAATTGTTGCTATTAATTTGATTGTTTTCATAATTTAAAAATTTATAAATTCTAATACATAATTTCTATTATCTATTAGTAAAACAACTTAAACTTAATTTACCCTACCTTTATAGAAACTTTAATAGCTTACATCTGTAAATCTAGCACTTATAGTATAATCAAACCCCTGACTATTATTATTGCTTTCGGCATTAAAATCAAAATGACCAGACATTTTTCTATTTTCTTCATCTAATTTAGTTATCATAAAGAGGCCAGACTTTACTTTGTTTAAATTGTTAAACCAAACAGTTACTTCTCCGTTTGCGTAAGAATAAGTAACATTTTCTTTAAGATTTTCTTCATTAATTAATAAATCTACAGCACCTGTAGCATAACCAAAACCTATTTGTAATCGACCTGCTTTTATTTGAGATTTTGCATGTGCACATTTTTCATCTCCATTTAATATAACAGTAGCATTTTTATCACAAGAAAAATCATCTTCTCCATCGCCAAACAAAGATTCGCATGAACATAGACAAATTAACACAGAAAAAATCAATACACTTTTAGTAATTACTTTCATAATAATATTTTTTAAAATTAGTTGATACAAAGGTTGTTATAATTTCAAATTTTAGAAATACGTCATTTGCCGTATTGTAAAAACTAAGCCTTTTTATGAGTTTAGCTATGTAACTTTAAAATATTATGAAATGAAAAAAATTATTCTTTTATCAATCGCAATTTGCCTTAGCTTTACTTTTACTGCTCAAGAATTACAAAATTTTAAACCGAAAAACTATACCTACGGATTAAAAAATCTTAGAAAAAATCCTAAAAAAATATATATAGCAAATTTTAACGTGAACATACAAGTTTATAAAGATGCACAAGATAAAAAAGTAGGAAGTAAAGATTATAGAAAGGGAAAAGTAGTGGGTGATGCAAAAGCTGTTGCTGCAGTTGGTTTGGGTACTTTAGATAAAAAACTAGTTCAACGAAAAGTAAACCAGCTTTATAATGATTATTTAACAGAATTAAAAAATAATGGTTTTGAGGTTATCTCATCTGAAGTTGCTGGAAAAACTAGTAGCTATGATGGATGGACAAAAGCAGAAGGTCCGTTTGTAAAAGAATCTGAAATTCCTGGTGTTGTTAAAATAGTTCCTGAAAATTATAGCTATTACTACAAAGAACAAAGTAAATTTAAAAATAAACTATTTAAGAAATTAAGAGTAAACGCAAATATTTCTTCTAGAATCTCTAAAGAATTAGATAATGCATTGGTAAGTGATATTGAGTTATACTTTCTTTTTACAGAAGATGGTGCTAAAGACTGGTTAAAAGGAAACGCTGCCAAGGTAAAAATTAATGTAAACTATAGATTAATAAATGCTACTGCTGTTACTAATATTAAAAAAAATAAAGGCCTATTTTCAGTGGGTAGTAAAACAACAGATCGTGTAAATAGTAGAGTAGATTTTACTCAAGGAAAAAATAATATTGGAGGAAGTGCTTTAAGTTTTTATTCTGGAATACTAAAAAACGATTTAGAAATAAGCGGAGTAATGAAAAAAGAAAAAATAGTTGCATACCAAAGACAAGATACTGATAGGATTACATCTTTTAAGAACTTTGCAATAGCAGAAGACAAAATAAGTAAAAACGTAAACATAATTAATGTGGATTCAAATAAATTTTCTGAAGGATTTTACATGGCAGGTAAAGAATTTATCTTTTATCATCTAAATGAAGTGTTAAAAAACTATAAATAAATTACAACGTGTTTACACAACCATTGTAATAAACTCACAATTAAACAATTAATTTTTTTTTTAAAAAAATTAATAATTAGGAGAATCCTCCCGTAACTCATACAAAATATAAACAATTGTATTTTAGGGTTACAGATGGCTGTAGTTTTTAAAACTGCAGTCATCTCCTTTTTTTAAATTAAAAAAAACCATGTATGATAATTATTACTAAACTCTTACTGCTCATAAATATTACACTAATAGTTTTCTTGATATTGGTGTTATACAAATACATTATAGCAGCTAAAGCATTACATACAAGTCAATTAAATTATTTATTTTTAGAAATTGAAAAAGAAAAGATAATTTCAGAAGATTTAGAAAAAGTAAAACCTTCATTAATAAAAGTAAAAAACAATACTCAGATTAAGTTAAATACAATTAAGGTACAATTATTAAATATTAGCTTTTCTATATCTGAAGTCTTAAAATAATACATAAATGCAAAAGTTTTACATTCTATTAATATTCTTTAGTTACAATATTACTTTTTGTCAACACAAATTAGACAGCATTTTACAATTAGAAAATAAGATTTCAAACGAAAAATTTTTAGAATTAGTTTTTAGTTTAAATTTTGAACAAGCCGTATTAAATCCTAAAAAACTTTTAAAATTATCTAAAAAAGCAACAGATATAGCTGTATTAATTAAAAATGATTCTTTAATTGCCAAATCTTATCGCTTACAATCATTAGCCTATCATTATACTTCTAGTTATGAGTTATCTATAGAAAATACAATAAAAGCAGCCAAAATATTTGAAAATAATAATGATATAGACAATTATGCTTTTTCTTACATAGAACTTGGTTGGAGATTGAAATATATAGACATAATTAAAGCTTTAGAATACATGAATAAAGGCATTTTAACTTTGGAAGTTAATAATCCTAAAGCAAAAAATCTAGTAGAAGGCTACAATAATTACGGAACGTTAAAATTATTAAATAAAGAAAAAGATAGTGCTTTATATTTCCATAACAAGTCTTTAAAATTGGCTAAATCAATTAATGATCAAATAGGTATACCCTTTGCTTATTCGAACATTGCGAATATCTACTTAAAACAAAGTGAATATACAAATGCTAAAAAATATTTAGATTCTGCATTTCATATCAGAAAAAAAAGAAAAGACTTTTATGGCATTACTGATTCTTACTTGTACTATGGTGATTTATTTTATCATAAAAAAGAGTTTCAAAAAGCAATAACAGACTATAAAAAAGCTTTAATACTATCAAAAAACAACAATTATTTTCCTCTTAAAAAATATGCTTTAGAATTACTTTACAAGTCTTATGATTCTTTAAATGATTATAGAAATTCTTTAAAATATTTTAAAGAATTTTCTAAAATGAAAGATTCGATCAATAATGTTTCTAAAATTAATAAGATTAATGAGTTACAAATTAAATTTGATACTTCTAACAAAGAAAAAAAAATTATTGAACAACAACTTACTATCAAAAATAGAAATCTATATGCCATTCTTTTGGCATCTGCTTTGTTAATTTTAGCAATTATCTTTTTCTCTGTTTACCAAAGAGATGAATTAAAAAAGAAACAGTTACAAAAAGAAATAGATTTAAAAGATGCACTTTCTAAAATAAAAACACAAAATAGGTTACAAGAACAGCGTTTAAGAATCTCTAGAGATTTGCACGACAATATTGGCTCTCAACTAACATTTATTATTTCATCAATAGATAATTTAAAATACATATCTAAAGATGCAAATCAAAAATTAAAAGATAAATTATCAACTATTAGTTCTTTTACAGGAGATACTATTCATCAATTAAGAGATACTATTTGGGCAATGAATAAAAGTGAAATTACTGCAGAAGACTTACATGCCAGAATTTTATCATTTATAGAAAAAGCTAAAATTGCCACTCAAAACATAGAGTTTTTGGTTGATTTTAATATCAATAAAAGTGAAACTTTTACTTCTTTAGAAGGCATGAATTTGTTTAGAGTTATACAAGAAACTATTAACAACACTATAAAATATGCAAACGCATCTAAAATTGAAATTAATCTCAATAAAAAACAAAATACTTTTGAGATTTCTATAATTGATAACGGAATAGGTTTCGATATAAAAACTGTTAATTTAGGTAACGGTTTATCTAATATAGAAAAAAGAATAAGTGAAATCAACGGTAAGGTTCAGATAATCTCTAAAAAAGAAAAAGGTACAGAAATAAAAATTCTAATTACCAGCAATTTTATAAATAATAACTAAATGGGCTTAAAAATCTCTATTGCAGAAGACAATTACTTTCTATTAAAAGCAATTAAAGAAAAACTATCTTTTTTTGATGAAATTATTGTAAAATTTGATGCTAAAAATGGTGCTGAATTAATTGGTAAGTTAGAAGAAAACCACAATATTGATGTTATTTTAATGGATATTCAAATGCCAGTAATGGATGGTATAAAAGCCACTGAATTAATTAAAAACAAATATCCGCACATTAAAATAATTATGTTAACCGTTTTAGATGATGATAATTACATTTTTAAAGCTATAAAATCGGGTGCAAACGGCTACTTATTAAAAGAAACAAACCCAGAAACCTTATACAAAAGTATTGTAGAGGTAATTAAAGGTGGCGCACCAATGACACCAAGTATTGCTTTAAAAACCTTAAATTTATTAAGAAATACAAATTTACCGGAAACTAAAAATATTTCTAACAATAATTATAAATTATCTAAAAGAGAAATAGAAATTTTGGTGCAACTTAGTAAAGGATTAAATTATAATTTAATAGCAGACAATTTAATTATTTCTCCAGCCACAGTAAGAAAACACATCGAAAATATCTATAAGAAACTACAAGTACACAGCAAAGTAGAAGCTGTTTTAAAAGCTCAGAAA
>JAHDHO010000239.1 GCA_020631275.1 Polaribacter sp.
ATAGATAAGCAAACCCCCAAACTATAATCATTAATAAACCAAAATTAGACATTACTGTAGTGTCGTATTTGTTTATTGTTTCATTTGTAAAAAGTCTAGATAAAATTAAAACTGCGACAATATTTGTACATCCAGCAAGTATAAATCCCTTTTTTATAAAATTATTCATAGGTTAAATTGGTGTCAAAATTTTCGATAGATTTTACAATTAGTTTAACTGCTTCCACGTAAAATTCTGTATTAATGTTTTCGAATGTATCTGTAGCTTTATGGTAATCTTTATGGTCTTCTACACCAAAATAAATAAACGGAATGTTTTCTTTATGAAAAACTCTGTGATCAGAAGAATAGGTCCAATTATCTAATTGTTTATCATCAGGATTGTCATGACCAAAAAGTAAATTAATTGGTGATTTTATATTTTCTAAACTGGTTCTAAGTTTAGGATAATGGTGTAAACCGGCAGCATAAAGTTGTAAAGAATCATTATGAGCAATCATATCCATATTAATATTTAGTACAATTTTATTCTTCTGTTTGTAATTTTTAAGCCAATAATCTGCACCTAAAGAACCAATTTCTTCAGCATCTACTGCTGCAAAAACTAATGTATGTTTTGGTTTGTTTTTTTTAAAATAATCTGCAATTGCAAATAAAGCAGCAGTACCAGAAGCATCATCATCTGCACCATTATAAATTTTACCTTTTTTAATGCCTAAATGATCTAAATGTCCGGTTATAACAATAGTTTTATCGATGCTTCCTGTAATTTTACCTATTACATTTCCGCCAAATACAGTTGTATCTTTTATTTTAGATACATCTGAATCTGCATTTTCAACTGGAAACATTCTTTGTCTTCTTTTGCCAGAAAAAGTATACGGAAATTTATGAATGTAATTAGACGATTCTTCAGTTTCTAAACCAATTTCTTTAAATTTAGTTGCGATGTATTCTTGCGCTTTATAATTTCCGGGTTTAGAAAAACCTCTACCTTCTAAATCATCACTAGATAAATACTTTATTCCATCAATCAATAGTTTTTTGTTTATTGATTTTTCTTTTTCAGATTGATT
>JAHDHO010000125.1 GCA_020631275.1 Polaribacter sp.
ATGCCTAAAAGTATGTTTTAAGAAACCTTAACCTAATTTTTAAGCGAACTTTATAGATTTCGAAGGATTTATTTTTGTGATGATGTATGAAGGAATGATCAACATTAAAAAACATAAAATTAATGTGCCAATATTTAATGCTAAAACTGCACCAACACTTATATGAACTGGCATAATAGAAACATAGTAAGTTTCTGGATTTAATGTAATTAGTTTAAAAAAATGCTGCATACCAATAATTGATAAACCTATTAAATTCCCCCAAAAAAGACCTTTTAAAATTAAATAAGATGCATTGTATAAAAAAATCTTTCTTATACTAGAATTACTACTTCCTAAAGCTTTTAAAATACCAATCATTTGCACGCGCTCTAATATTAATACAAGTAAAGCTGTAATCATATTTATACCTGCAATTAATATCATTATTGCAATAATAAACCACACATTATTGTCGAATAGTTTAATCCAATCGAATACAGCTGGATACGAATCTATTATAGTTTTTGCATTAAGTGTTAAACTTACTTCGCTATAAATTTCTTCACCTTTTTCATCAATATTATCAAAACTATTTAAAACGACTTCGAAACCACCAACTTGGTTTTCTGTCCATTTATTTAATTTCTGAACCTCTCTAATATCTCCAATCATCATATTTTGATCAAACTGCATAAAACCAGAATTGTAAATACCTACAATATGGTATTTTCTATTAGATGGTAGTTTGTTTTGCAGCGTTTTTAAAAATGATGCAGAAATAGTATCATTTAATTTTAATTGAAGCCTATTTACTATTGTTTGGGATAATAAAACGCCTTTTGTTCTTGGCAACGTAAAATCTGGCAGTTTACCTTCTACTAAATATTCGTTAAATATAGACCAATCATAATCAGAAGATACTCCTTTAAAAACAACACCTTCAAAAGCTGTATCTGTTCTTAAAAGACCGCCTTTACTTGCAAAAACTTGTACGTTTTTTATACCTTCGATATTTTTAAATTTCGGGTAAAATTCTTGTTCAATATCTATTGGCGTTGTTGAAACGTCAGAATTATTATTGTCATAATTTACAATCTGCACATGACCTTTAAAACCAGCCATTTTATCGCGAATTTTTGTTTGCAAACCTGCAGCTGTTGCCACTGCAATTAACATAATAATGATTCCTAACGCAATTGCTGCAATTGCAATTTTTATTATTGGGGATGAAATGCTATTTTTATACTTTTTCCCTGTAATAATACGTTTGGCTATATATAACTCGTAATTCAAATTGATGACAGATTTTAAACCTTTCAAAAGTACATATTTATTCTTAGTTCTTTTACTGAATTTTAACCTGATTTCTTGTGCTCAGAAAACTAAAGTTATTCAGAATAGTGAGATCAAAACTATTTCTGAAATTAAAACAGGTGCAGAAAGAACCGAATTATATTTAAATCTTTTAAAAGGAAAAAACGTGGCCATTGTGGCAAATCAAACTTCTGTTTTAAACGTATTGCAAAGAGCCGAAATTGCTCCAAATGTTATGGGTTCTAAAAAAGTAACACAACATTTAGTAGATTTTCTACACAATTATAAAGATATAAATGTAAAAAAAGTATTTGCACCAGAACACGGTTTTAGAGGAAAAGCAGATGCTGCAGAAGTAATTAAAGATGGTTTAGACACCAAAACAGGTTTGCCAATTGTGTCTTTATACGGTAAAAGTAAAAAACCTTCTGCAAAACAATTAGAAAATATAGATGTTGTTATTTTCGATATTCAAGATGTTGGTGTTCGTTTTTACACTTACATTTCTACATTGCATTATGTTATGGAGGCTTGTGCTGAAGCTGAAATACCTGTTATAATTTTAGATAGACCAAATCCTAACGGACATTACATAGATGGCCCTGTTTTAGAAAAGGAACATAGCAGTTTTGTTGGTAAACATCCTGTACCTGTTGTTTATGGAATGACAATTGGCGAATACGGACAAATGATTAATGGAGAAAAATGGTTAATTAACGGAATACAATGCGATTTAAAAGTTATTCCGAATAAAAATTACACACATAATTCTAAGTATTCTTTAGCTATTAGGCCCTCTCCTAATTTACCTAATGACAAAAGTATAAACTTATACCCTAGTTTAGGCTTTTTTGAAGGAACAACCATAAATGCCGGACGTGGAACAGAGTTTCAGTTTCAAAGATATGGTGCTCCTTTTTTTCCTAAAAGTGATTTTAGCTATGTACCAGTAGCTAATTTTGGAGCCAAATATCCAAAACATAAAGATAAACTTTGTAACGGAGTCAATTTAGAAGAAATACCGTTTTTAAATAAAATAGATTTATCTTTTTTAATAGATGCATATAAAAAAACACCAAAAACAGAAAAATTCTTTGGTAATACTTTTACAATTCATGCAGGCACAAAAAGACTACAACAACAATTAGAACTAGGTTTATCTGTTGAGGAAATTAGAAAAACTTGGGAAGCAGATTTGGAGAATTTTAAAGTTATTAGATATAAGTATTTAATTTACAAATAATTAAAGCACTACTATTCTAATTTACTTTTTCAACCCCAGTTGGTTTTCTATAACCTTGAAAAGGCTGTTTTAACAATTCTTTTAACGAAGAGTTTTTTATTGCATCCGGAAAAGTATCTACACCATACACAATTTTATCTCTATCAAATTTCATATAAGTACCAAAAATTCTGTCCCAAATAGAAAAGATGTTTCCGTAATTAGAATCTGTATAAGGCAATTTATAATGATGATGCACTTTATGCATATCAGGAGAAACTATAAAATAACTTAAAAAAGTATCTAATTTTGACGACATTTTAATATTTGCATGTGTAAATTGAGTAAAAACTAAAGACATCGATTGATACATAAACACAATAGCTATTGGCGTACCAATAACAAAAACACCCAATAAAGTAAAAATAAAACGAATAACACTTTCTATTGGATGATGTCTATTGGCTGTTGTAGTATCTACACTATGATCTGTATGATGTACTAAATGGACCATCCATAAAACAGCAACTTTGTGTTCTACAAAATGAGCTAAATAAGCGCCAAAAAAATCTAAAAATAATATTCCTAAAGTAACATATAACCAAAGTGGCATTTCTGGCAACCAATTAATAAGTCCGAAATTATTTACAGTTACCCAATCTGCAGTTTTAAGCAATAAAAATGCCAACGAAAAATTTATAATTATTGTTGTAAAAGTAAAAAACAAGTTTGGTATCGCATGTTTCCATTTTTTGTAATTGAAATTAAATAATGGCAATGCACCTTCTAAAAGCCAAAAAAAAGTAATACCAGAAACTAGAATTAAACTTCTATGAGAAGATGGTATTGTTTCAAAATAAGTAAAAATAGTTTGCATAAATTTATTTTCTACTAAAATAGTCAAAATAAATTATGCAAGTTTTGATGTTTAAAGAGTTTAAGATCTTTTAATTTTCTTATTACCTTCTAAAGGCAAACGTTTTTTTAAGTTTTCTACAATATTATAAGTTGCAGGACAAATTGCTGTGTTGGCAATGGTTAAATCTGTTATACCGATAAACTTTTTACGATTTGTATGTGGATATTCTGCACATGCCTTAGGCCTTACACTATAAATAAAACATGTATTATCACTTTCATCAAAAAAAGTACAAGGTGCAGATTTTAAAACCATAAAATCATCTTCATCTCTTTCTAAATACTGTGATGTAAATGCTGACACCTTCATTTTTAGATATTTGGCAATTCGTTCTATGTCAACATCCGTAAAAATTGGGCTGGTAGTTTTGCAACAATTACCACAAGTTAAACAGTCTGTCTTTTCAAACTCTTTATCGTGCAATTCTTGCATTAAATAATCTAATCTTTTTGGCGTTCGTTTCTTTAATCTCGCAAAATATTTTTCGTTTTCTTTTTTTGCTTCTTTGGCTAATTTTGGGAGTTGTTTCAGCATTTTTTCCATGTTACAAAATTACAATTATTCTTCGGGAAAAATCACTCAGAAAAACAAATAAAAATCCTTAATTTTGTATTTCAATTTTATTAATAAATGAATATTCAAAACACCATAGAAACTAAAGTTAAAGAAGGTTTCTTAGCATTATATAATATCGAAATTCCGTCTGTAGAATTTCAAGCAACAAGAAAAGAATTTGAAGGAGACATTACAGTAGTTGTTTTTCCGTTGCTACGTTACAAAAAAGGAAATCCGGTACAAATAGGAGAAGATTTAGGTAGATATCTAGTAGAAAACGTTACTGAAATAACCAATTTTAATGTTGTAAAAGGGTTTTTAAATTTAGTTATAGACGATTCTTTTTACACAAACTTTTTTAATGCAATATTAGAAAACACTTCTTATGGTTTAGAATCGCCAAAGGCTAATGAGAAAGCTATTATGGTAGAATATTCTTCTCCAAATACAAACAAACCTCTTCACTTAGGCCATGTTCGTAATAATTTATTAGGATATTCTGTTGCAGAAATTATAAAAGCTTCGGGTAAGAAAGTTTATAAAACGCAGATAATTAACGATAGAGGAATTCATATCTGTAAATCGATGCTGGCTTGGGAAAAATTCGGAAACGGAGAAACTCCTGAATCTACAGGTTTAAAAGGGGATAAATTAGTTGGTAATTATTATGTAAAATTCGATCAAGAATATAAAAAAGAGATTGCAGATTTAATGGCTGCTGGCAAAACTGAAGATGAGGCAAAAAAAGAAGCTCCGTTATTTTTAGAAGCACAACAAATGCTTTTAAAATGGGAAGCTGGGGATAAAGATGTTGTTGCTTTATGGGAAACCATGAATGCTTGGGTTTACGCTGGTTTTGATGTAACTTATAAAAACATGGGAGTTAACTTTGATAATCTTTATTATGAAAGTAACACTTATTTATTAGGGAAAGATGTAGTTGCACAAGGTTTAGAAAAAGGTGTTTTCTTTAGAAAAGAAGATGGTTCTGTTTGGTGTGATTTAACTGATGATGGTTTAGACGAAAAAATTGTTTTACGTTCTGACGGAACAGCGGTTTACATGACACAAGATATTGGTACAGCCATACAACGTGTTAAAGACTATGAAGATGTTGGCGGTATGGTTTATACAGTTGGTAACGAGCAAGATTACCATTTTCAGGTTTTATTCTTAATCTTAAAGAAACTAGGTTTCGATTGGGCAAAACAATTACATCATTTAAGTTACGGAATGGTAGATTTACCCTCTGGTAAAATGAAATCTAGAGAAGGAACTGTTGTAGATGCTGATGAATTAATGATAGAAATGACAGATACTGCGAGAGCTATTTCTGAAGAACTAGGCAAGTTAGAAGGGTATTCTGATGAAGAAAAAGAAGAGTTGTATAAAACGATTGGTTTAGGCGCTTTAAAATATTTCATATTAAAAGTAGATCCTAAAAAGAGAATTTTATTCGACCCGAAGTCTTCTGTAGATTTTCAAGGAAATACTGGTCCTTTTATTCAATATACATATGCCAGAATTCAGTCTATAATTAGAAAAGCAAATTTTGATTATTCGAAACCTGTAACTGTAGATTTACATGAAAAGGAAAAAGAATTATTAAAACAATTAGAATTATATCCAGAAACTATACAGCAAGCTGCTGCTAATTATTCGCCAGCAATTATTGCTAATTATACATATGATTTGGTGAAGGAGTTTAATTCTTTTTATCAAAATGTACACATTTTAGGAGAGCAAGATTTAGATAAAAAAACATTTAGAGTTCAATTATCTAAAAAAGTAGCAGAAACTATAAAATCGGCATTTTCTTTATTAGGAATTCAGGTTCCTGAAAGAATGTAAAAAAGTTAGTAAATTAGCACGCGTTAAGGATTGAAGTGGCATCCTTTTTTTGAGGTACGATAAAAAAGATATAACGGAAAGCCTGTTAAAACGCCCAAAATAAAACAAACAACTAGTAAATATTAAAAAAATGAAATACGACATCATAATTATTGGAAGTGGACCTGGAGGATATGTTACGGGAATTAGAGCTTCTCAATTAGGCTTTAAAGTTGCCATTGTAGAAAAAGAAAGCTTAGGTGGAATTTGTTTAAATTGGGGATGTATCCCTACAAAAGCCTTATTAAAGTCTGCTCAAGTTTATGATTACTTAAAGCATGTTGATGAATATGGTTTAAAAGCAGAAGCAATTGATAAAGATTTTGACGCTGTAATTAAAAGAAGTCGTGGTGTTGCAGACGGAATGAGCAAAGGTGTTGCTTTTTTAATGAAGAAAAACAAAATTGATATTATTAATGGTTTCGGTAAAATTAAAACTGGTAAAAAAGTTGATGTAACTGCAGAAGATGGTACTGTAACAGAATATAGTGCAGACAATATTATTATTGCAACTGGTGCACGTTCTAGAGAATTACCAAACTTACCTCAAGATGGTAAAAAAGTAATTGGTTATAGACAAGCAATGACGTTGCCAACGCAACCAAAATCTATGATTGTTGTAGGTTCTGGTGCAATTGGTGTTGAGTTTGCTCATTTTTACAACTCAATGGGAACAGAAGTTACTATTGTAGAGTTTCAACCAAACTTAGTTCCTGTAGAAGATATCGACATTTCTAAACAATTTGAACGTTCTGTTAAAAAAGCTGGAATTAAAGTAATGACAAATTCTTCTGTAGAGTCTGTTGATACTTCTGGTGATGGTGTTGTTGCAACTGTAAAAACTAAAAAAGGAGAAGAAACTTTAAAAGCAGATATTTTATTATCTGCGGTTGGAATTAAATCTAACATCGAAAACATTGGTTTAGAAGATGTAGGTATTATTGTTGATAGAGATAAAATCTTAGTAAATGATTTTTACCAAACTAACATACCTGGTTATTATGCAATTGGAGATGTTGTTCCTGGACAAGCTTTGGCGCACGTTGCTTCTGCAGAAGGAATTACTTGTGTTGAGAAATTAGCAGGTTTACATACAGAAGCTATCGATTACGGTAACGTACCTGGTTGTACGTACGCAACTCCAGAAATTGCATCTGTTGGTATGACAGAAGCAAAAGCTAAAGAAGCTGGTTACGAGCTTAAAGTTGGTAAATTTCCATTTTCAGCATCAGGAAAAGCAAAAGCTGCTGGTACACCAGATGGTTTTGTAAAAGTAATTTTTGATGCAAAATATGGTGAATGGTTAGGTTGCCACATGATTGGTGCTGGTGTTACTGATATGATTGCAGAAGCTGTACTTGGTAGAAAATTAGAAACTACTGGTCATGAAGTTTTAAAAGCAATTCACCCTCACCCAACAATGAGTGAAGCTGTTATGGAAGCTGTTGCAGATGCTTATGACGAAGTAATACATTTATAAAGTTATTAGAAAAAGTTAATCACTTATACATTATTATCATTTAACTATAAAATTTGTAGTTTAATCGAAAAACCAAAGCTTTTAGCTTTGGTTTTTTTGTACATTTAGGCTATAATTAAAAATCAAAAAATTAAAATGAGAGCAAAATATCAAAGTGTATTAAATCTAGGAGAAGAATTAGCAATTAAAAATGGAGATGTAAAAGAAGAAAACGGCGTATTACATGTTGTAGGTACTGCAAAAAACCAATATGAAAAAAATTTACTTTGGGATGAAATAAAGAAAGTTGGTGGTGAAAACCCTACAGATATTATGGCAGATATTTCTGTAGAAGATACTTCTATCTTTGCAAGCCATACTGTAAAAAGTGGAGAGACTCTTGGTAAAATCGCAAAGCAATATTATGGTAAATCATCTAAATATACTGCTATTTTTGAAGCAAATACTAATATCTTAAAAA
>JAHDHO010000126.1 GCA_020631275.1 Polaribacter sp.
TCGTTAGAAGAATTTCCATTTAAAATATCAGAAATATCTTCACCTTCTTCACCGATAACTGCCAATAATACATCAACTGGAGAAGTTTCGCCTTCTTGAATACCAATATGTAATAATGTTCCTTCATAAAACGACTCAAACTCCATTGTAGCTTTGTCTGTTTCAATTTCGGCTAAAATGTCTCCTTCTTCAATTTTATCTCCAACATTTTTTAACCATTTTGCCACAACACCTTCTTCCATGGTGTCACTTAATCGGGGCATGTTTATTACTGTAGCCATATTTTATTTTATAAAAGGATAATCTTCTTGTTCATAAACCATGTCGAACATTTGTTGAGTTTCTGGATAAGGAGAATCTTCTGCAAACTGCTCACATTCTTTTACTTTATCCTTAACTTCTTTATCTATTGCAGCAATTTCTTCTGCAGTAGCATATTCTTTTTCTTTAATTATATCTAAGATTTGAGTGATAGGATCAATTTTCTTGTATTCTTCTACCTCATCTTTAGTTCTATAATGTTGTGCATCAGACATAGAGTGTCCTCTGTATCTGTAAGTTTTCATTTCTAAAAATGTAGGTCCGTCTCCACGTCTAGCTCTTTGTATAGCTTCATCTACAGCTTCTGCAACTTTAATAGGATTCATTGCATCTACAGGTCCACAAGGCATTTCATATCCTAAACCTAATTTCCATATATCTGTATGATTTGCTGTTCTTTCTACTGAAGTACCCATTGCATATCCATTGTTTTCAACAATAAAAATAACTGGTAATTTCCATAACATTGCCATGTTAAAAGCTTCGTGTAAAGAACCTTGTCTTGCAGCACCATCACCAAAACATGTTAAAGTAACAGCATCACTACCTTTATATTTATCACCAAATGCGATACCAGCACCTAAAGGTATTTGACCTCCAACAATACCATGACCACCGTAAAAACCAAATTCTTTAGAAAATATATGCATAGAACCACCCATACCTTTAGAAGTACCAGTTGCTTTACCATACAATTCTGCCATCACTTTTTTAGGATCTTCTCCCATACCAATTGGCTGTACGTGATTTCTGTATGCAGTAATCATTTTATCTTTAGACAAGTCCATTGCGTGTAATGCTCCTGCTAAAATTGCTTCTTGTCCATTATATAAATGCAAGAAACCTCTAACTTTTTGTTGAATGTAAACAGAAGCTAGTTTGTCTTCGAACTTACGCCAAAAAAGCATGTCTTTGTACCAGTCTAAATACGTTTGTTTAGTGATTTTTTTCATTCTAGTGATAAATTGTTTGTTGTGAGATTATTTTATTAAATTTTAATAATCGAAATACAAAAATAACTGTTTTAAATAGAATAAAAAAACTTGATTTTATACATTTAACTACAACGATTTCGTTAACTGTTTATTTGTCTTTTGCAACTACTAATGTTGCTTTAGCACCTGTTGCCAAATTCCATTCATTAGAAGAAAGTAAATCACCAGCATCATTATAGACTTTAAAAGCTGCTGTATTTGGGCCAGAAGTACCTTGATTTAAAGCTACAAAAGAGATTTTATTAATACCAACATCTAAAGGTATTGTAAAGCTTTGGTACCTTTGTTTTAAAGTAATGTTTGTAACTACAGGAATGTTATTAACCATTATGGTTACTCGATCTCCGTCGGGATATTGAAAATCTCTACAAATTATATTTACACTATTCGAGTTCGTTCTAAAACTACCCAAATCTTGGTCTATAACTGGATAAATATATTGCCCGTTAATTTTTTTAAAAGCTTTTAAAAATCGAGCTTCATTTATTCTTTTTTGAGAAATGACGCCTTTATTGTTAATTTTATCTTCTTCTTGTTTTTTCTTTAATTTTTTTTGCTCGTTATCATACGCTTGTTTAAAACCATTATTTCCTTTTAATTCAATGGATTTGGGTTTTTCTACTGGTTTGGCATAGTTTAAAATTACAGCTTTAATTTTACCTTTATTACTAGCTCCGTTATTTTTATCTAATTGAGCAAAAGCATTTGATGTTGAAAAAACGCATGTAAATAAAATAAATAAAATAAGTTTGTTTTTCATGTAGAATAGTTTTCTAACTGTATGTGTACAAATATAATGCCTAAATAAATTGAACCTGTTTATTTTTTGTTAAACTTAATTAGTTTACTTCAAAATTAAAGTAAGTTTTAGGAAAAGGTTCGTTTCTAATAGTAAAATGCCACCACTCATTTTTGTAAGGCTTAAATCCGTGTTTTATCATAATATTACGCAGTAATATTCTATTCTCTAATTGTTTTTTTGAGATGTTTCTATAAGATGGATGCGATTCTGAACCAAAAAAATCATAAATACTACCCATGTCTAATTCTTTATTTGTTTTTAAATCTACAATTGTAAGATCTACTGAACTTCCTCTTGAATGGCCAGAGCGAGAAGCAATATAACCTTGTTTAAAAAGTTCAGATTTTTTAACCTTCGGATAATAGGTTTTCTTCATTAAAGTATCTTCTAGTACTTTGGCCCATCTTACAAAATGATTCACCGCTCTTTGTGGTCTATAAGCATCAAAGATTTTTAGACCCAAGTTTTTTTCTGCTAATTCTTCTTGGACATTTTTTAGTGCATTTGCTGCGGTAGTAGTTGTTATAATGCAATTACTTCGATAACCTTCAATTGGTTTACCTATAAAATTATTGTTAGAAAAATACCTTAATTCAACTTTTACAGTCGGAATTATGTTATCAAGATATACAAAGCCTTCTGGTAATTTTTGAGCTACTAAACTTATCGAAAAAAGAAAAACAAGCAAAATAGAAATACTTTTCATAAACAGTGTATTTTTTTAGATTTTAAGAGTTGCTATATCTTCCATAAAAATATTGAAAAACTCCGTAGCATACAAAACCCAATGCCATAATAGCCATTAAAATATTACCAAAAGTTAAAGAGTTTAGAAAACTAAACATTTCTTGAGTGCCTTTAATTTTCTGAGGATTGTTATAATAAGCAGCAGAAATGATAAACCAAGAGAAAATAAGAAAAGAAATTCCTCTAGCAAAAATTCCAAACGCTCCTGTTTTTTTTAAGACATTAAATGAGGCAATATTTTTACTCTTTTTAATATCTTCTAAATAACTGTTAGAAATTACTTTGTAAAATTGATTTATTGCAGATCCTAAAAAAATAGCTCCAATTAGAATTATATTACCGTTTTCTATTTTTAAAACTCTAGAAACTAGCGTTTCTTTAGTGACATCACTTGACGTTTTATTAAATATTTTAAGAAATATTGAAACAGCAAAAGCGCCATAAAAAAATGTTCTAAAAAGATAATTTACAGCAGCGATGTATTTTTTATTAGAATCTTCATTTTTAAGAACGTCGTAAAATTTATAAGCCCTCGATAAAGCGTAAGACATTAAACCTAAACTAAGAATTAACAAAAGAACTTTACCAAAAATCTGATTTTCTAAAAACGAAATTACACCGTTTTTATCAGAAATTTTACCACCAAAATTTAAAGCAGTTAAAAAAGTTAGTATGCCAATAATAACGTAAACGAATCCTTTGGTAAAAAAACCAAATTTTCTAAGTTTTTGAATCACAAATAAAAATTTTAGCTAAGTTACTCTTATTATTTATAAAAGTGAATTTAGGTTATTTTCTTTCTAAAAAATCTTGATAAGAGTCTTGGGTTATTGCTTTTCCTAAGGAATCTAAATTAGCACTAGTTTTACCATATTTCTGCATGGGTTTTTTACTAACATAATCAAAAAGATAAAAACCATCTTTATTTAAAGTACCAAAGCCTTTATTAAATACATAATGCGCATATTGCTTGTCTGAATTGTTAAAGAGGTTTTTACCAAACTTAAATTCGGTATTATTTCCTTTTAATAAATCTAAAAGTGTGTAAGAAAAATCTACTTGGCTTGTTATATTATCAACATTTACTCCTTTTTGTTGTAATGCGCCACCAAGCCAAAGCATCGGAATTTGAAATTTTTTTGGTGAAAAGTATTCACCTTCATGTTTAGGCGAACTGTGTCCATGATCTGCCATAATAACAATTAGTGTTTCTTTATACCAATCTTGTTTCTTGGCAAAATCAATAAATTTTCCAATATATTTATCTGTGTAAGCATGAGAGCTTCTAAACAGGTCGTCATGATTTTTTTTGCCAAATTTATAAGTGTCGTTTAATTCAAACGGTTCATGGCTAGTTGATGTTAAGGCAATAGCAAAGAAAGGTTTTTCTTGTTTTTTAGCTAAATCGTTACCAAAACGTTCTAAAAATACATTGTCAAAAGCACCCCATTTAGAGTTCCAATCTTTTTTATCGAATTCACTACCATCAACAATTTTATCTATTTCTGCAATTCTTAAATAAGTGTTTAAATTCCCGAAGTTTAAATCGCCACCATAATAAAAAGACGTATTGTAACCCAAAGCACTCATTTCTTTAGGTAGCATTGGTAAACTTCTAGATTTGTTGGGCATTCTCATTATTTTTTTAATCGGCTGCGGATAATAGCCGCTTAAAATTGCAGGAATTCCTTTGTCTGTTCTATCTCCATTTCCGTAGAAATTTGTAAACCAAATACCTTCTTTAGATAATCTATTTAAGTTTTCTGTTACGTTTGGTTCGCCATTTAAGGCGCCAACAACTTTGGCAGTTAAACTTTCCCAAATAATTAAAATAACGTTGGGTTTTTTTATATTTAAAATTGAATCTCTATCACTTTTTAAAAGTTGATTTTTAGTTTTATTGATGATGTTTACGGCTACCTCTTTATCAAACTGTTTATAAATATTGATGTTACTTGTTTTATGAGTTATTGTGTTAGAAAAATTCCAAATAAAATTGATAGCTGCATGATTTGCAAACATTTTTTTAGAAAAATAAACATTGCTTTGATTTATAGGAATCTCTTGTAAACCACCTCTTAAAGGTATAATTAAAGAAGCTGTAAGTAATATAAATATAGGTATTTGTAATAAGTTTTTAGTTTTTGAAATTTTAAAGTTTTTATTAATAATCTTTTGAAAAAGTTTGATAAAAGCAAAAGAAATTAAGAGCCATAAAATTAATCCAGAAATAATTTGAAAATTAGAAGCAGAAGCAATCATTACTTCTGGGGTGTTAAGGTACGTTAAAAAAGTAGTGTCTAAACGAACGCCCCAAGCAGCATAAAGACTTGCATCAATAATTAAAAATAAAGTTATAATTGTAATGGCGAAATAAGAATACCATTTAATAATATTTCTGATTTGTAAAGGACTTGTTAAAATAGAAATTACGACAAGAAAAAACGGAATGATGCTTAAATAGGAGGTAAAAGAAGCGTCTAACCGTAAACCATAACCAAAGGTTTTTAAGATGGTAATAAAATCTAGTTTTGAAGTTTCAGAAACATAAAAAAGTAAAAAAAACAAACGAGCAAAGACAAAATAACCAATCCAAATTAAAAAATAGGAGATGATAAATGAAAGTCTGTATGCAAGGTTTTTCATGATATTAATCTGTAACTTTTAAACGAGCTTTTGCTGTTACAGTAACATCAGAATAGGTCTTGTTTAAGTATTTTAAATAACCTGTTATGGCAATCATTGCAGCGTTATCTGTAGTGTATTCGAATTTTGGAATGTAAGTTGTCCAACCAAAATGTTTTTCTGCTAATCCTAATCGATTTCTAATTTCTGAATTTGCAGATACACCACCAGCAATTGCTATGTGTTTTATGTTTGTTTGTTTAACCGCGTTTTTTAATTTGGTCATTAAAATTTCTACAATTGTATATTGTATCGAAGCACAAATGTCGTTAAGGTTTTCTTCAATAAAATTTGGGTTTATTCTTTGTTGCTTCTGAATAAAATATAAAATTCCGGTTTTTAAACCACTAAAGCTAAAATCTAAATCGCCTACTTTAGGTTTCGTAAAAGGATAAGCTTTCGGGTTTCCTAATTTCGCATATTTATCTATTAAAGGTCCACCAGGATAAGGCAATCCTAAAATTTTTGCAGATTTATCAAAAGCTTCTCCAACAGCATCATCAATTGTTTCACCTAAAACCTCCATTTTAAAATGATCAGAAACTTTTACAATTTGCGTATGACCGCCACTAATTGTTAAGCAAATAAAAGGAAATGGCGGAATTTTACTATCCTCATCTTCTATAAAATGAGCCAAAATATGAGCTTGCATATGATTTACATCAATTAATGGAATTTGTAAACCAAGTGCTAAAGATTTAGCAAAAGATGTGCCAACCAAAAGCGAACCCATTAAACCAGGACCGCGTGTAAATGCAATTGCAGATAATTTTTCTTTTTCAATATTAGCTTGTTCTAACGCTTGTTGCACAACGGGTACAATGTTTTGTTGATGAGCTCTAGATGCTAATTCTGGTACAACACCACCATATTTAGAATGCACTTCTTGGTTTGCAACGACATTGCTTAGTACTTTTCCGTTACAAATTACAGATGCACTTGTATCATCACAAGAAGATTCTATACCTAAAATATAAATGGGTGTTTTCATAAAAATTAAAAAGCTATATAATTTGCAAAATTAAGTATAATTTTAAGTTGATTTTCCTTTTTTAATAATAGAAATTTAATTCTTTGTTAAATTTGCACGTTCTTTGTAATATGTGGCAATATTTTTGATTACTTTTCTTTAAATATTCTATAAAAACTAAAATACACTATCATTAAAAACTTTAGTAAAAAAATATTAAAATGGTTAGGGTACTTTGTACTTTTTCTACTATTAATAAGCATTTTGCTTTCTACGTCTTTTGTGCAAACAAAACTAGGTGCATATGCTACTAAAAAAATTAATGAAAGTTACAATACTAATTTAAGTATTGGTAAGGTAAACCTGTCTTTTTTAGGCAGTGTAGCTTTTAAAGATGTACAAATTAGAGATCATCATAAAGATACTTTAATTTTTGTTTCTGCATTAAATACTTCGTTGTTAAGTGCTAAAAAAGTTTTAAATAATCAATTGTTATTTGGTGATATTACACTGCAAGATGCATATTATTACATGAAAACTTATAAAGGAGAAACAGAAGATAATATGGCTGTTTTTTTAAATTCTTTCAATAATAATCAGAAAAAAGATTCCTTAGCACCAAAATTTATTTTAAAAGCAACCAATGTTTATGTACAAAATTTAGACTTTAAATTAGTAAACGAGAATAACACAACTCCCTTAAGTTTTGCGGCATACAATACTGGTGGTAATGTACAAGATTTATCTATAGAAGGGGCTAATGTTTCTATAAATGCAAGAGGTTTATATTTTAAAACGAATCAAGGTTTAGAAATTACCAATTTTACTACAGATTATAAGTTTACTAAAACAGATATGAAGTTTTACGACACACAATTACAAACGGAAAATTCGAATGTTTTTGGTGATATCGATTTTACATACAAGAGAGAAGATTTAAAAGATTTTAATGATAAAGTTGATATTAGTGCAAAATTTGAAAAAAGTAGTATTAAAATTCAAGATTTAAAAAAGTTTTACGAAGAGTTAAATGGAAATGATGTAGTTAGTTTTTCTGGAGATATGAACGGTAAACTAAACGATTTTAAATTAAATAACTTAAATCTGTCATCAGAAAAAGGAATTAAATTAAACGGAAATCTAGCTTTTAAAAACGTAGTTAATACCGAAAGAGGTTTTGTTTTTGATGGTGATTTAAATAATTTAACAGCAACATATAACGATTTAAAAAGTATTCTGCCTAATTTGTTAGGTAAAAATTTGCCTACAGAATTTAATAA
>JAHDHO010000127.1 GCA_020631275.1 Polaribacter sp.
GATAAATAATAAAGTTTATCGCCATCTTTAGAAAGAACAGCATCACCTAAACGAGAAGAATGAATTGTTAATCTCTTAGTTCTACCTTGTAAATTATCCCAATCGAACTGTAAAGGTTTAACTTCTTTTTTGTCTTTTTTATCGGCATCTTTTTTCTTAGTATCTTTTTCTTTCTTCTTGCTAGAATTTTTCTTTTCTTCTTCTTTAATAGCTTTCATTAGTTTATAATCCTCATCACTTAGATTAAATTCATCCCAAGCATCTTGAGTAAAAAACATGCTATAAACATCGCTTTGAGAACTACCACTTGTTGCGTAAGATTTTAATCCGTTTCTATTACTAAACCAAATCATTTGTTTACCATTATTTACCCATTTAGGGTTCGAATCGTAATAACCGCTTTCATTTAAATTTACTCGTTTAGAACCATCGGCTGCCATTAATAATATTTCGCCATTATTTAGGGTTTTAGACCAATCTACAAGTAACCATTTACTATCCGGACTCCAAGTAAAATTCTTATCACCATCTCTCATATGAAATAAATCTTTTGGTGTTAAAAGTGTAACTTCTTTTTTAGATTTTACATCTAAAATTTTTAAAGTTCTTCTTCCTTCAATAAAAGCAATTTTCTTACCGTCTGGAGAGTATTGTGCTAAATAATTATCTTTTTTGTTATCTATTAAAGTAGTTTCTTTAATAAGTGTTGCTGCATAAAAGAAAGGTTCTTCTTTTCGTATTTTTTCAGTTTTAAAAACGCTCCATTTACCGTTTCTTTCACTAGAATAAATTACAGATTTACCATCTGAACTCCAATTTACAAAGCGTTCGTTTTCTGGTGTGTTGGTTAATCTTTTAGTAAAAGTTTTATCAACAGAAGTTACAAATACTTCACCACGAGCAATAAAAGCAATTTCTTTACCATTTGGTGAAACTGCCATTTCATTAATTCCGCCATTTACAGAAATATATTTATCTGTATTCTCTTTATCTTGAGTATTAATTGTAATGGCAACTTTTTTAGGTTTTTCACCTTCTTTTAATGTGTAAGTTTCACCATCGTAACCAAAAGAAAGTATATCATTTGCAATACTTAAAAAACGAACAGGATGTGTTTTAAAATTTGTAATTTGTTCTGCTGAATCTCCGTTTTCTAACGTAGACTTAAATACATTAAATGTTCCGTTTCTTTCACTTAAAAAATACATGCTTTTTTCATCCGAAGAAAATACAGGTTGTCTATCTTCTGCTGTATTTGTAGTAATCATTTTATGCTTTTGAGTTTTGGTATTATAAACCCAAATATCTCTCGTAATAGAAGATGTATGATGTTTTCTCCATTCGTTTTCGCCTCCTTTTTTATCTTGATAAAGCATTGTTTTACCATCTTTAGAGAATTGTGTGTATTCTGCCGGAATAGTTAACAATTGCTGTATTTTACCAGCTTTTACGGGCACGCTATAAAGTTCTGTTTGAGAACCGTGCGGATATTGTCTATGACGAACATCATCTTGCCTTAAAGCCCCAAAAACTACATTTTTATTGTCTGATGTAAAGCTGTACGGAGTTTCATTATTAGAATGAAAAGTTAATCTTTTTGCGGTTCCACCATTTGCATTCATTACAAAAATGTCAAAATTACCATATCTATTAGATGCAAAAGCAATTTTAGATCCGTCTTTACTCCAAGTAGCCATAAAATCATGTGCACTATGAAAAGTAAGTTGTTGCGCTGTTCCGCCAGCACTTGCTACTGTATATAAATCGCCTTTATATGTAAAAGCAATTTTAGAACCATCTGGCGAAATAGAAGAATGTCTTAGCCATTTTGGGTTAGTTTGTGCACTTAAAATGCATGTAAATAAAAAGAGGAAATAGGTTAGTTGTTTCATGATTTAAATTTTTTTCTAAATTAATAATTTGATATAGTTTAGAACTTGTTTATTTTGTTAAATTAGAAGTTGATTTTTTAACATTTAAATTGGATAAAATGAAACCATTAATATTAAATACCCTAAGTGAGTTTGTAAGGTTAGAAGGTAAAGATTTGCCAATTGGCGAATGGTATACAGTAACCCAAGAAATGATTAATGATTTTGCAAATGCCACTTTAGATAAACAATGGATTCATGTAGATGAAGAAAGAGCTTTAAAAGAAAGTCCTTACAAATGCACAATTGCACATGGTTTTATGTCTGTTTCTATGATATCTAAATTATTAGAAGATATTTTTGTTATTAAAAGTTTAAAAATGGGCTTAAACTACGGATTAAATAAAGTTCGCTTTCCAAATCCTGTTCCTGTAAATAGCAAATTAAGAATGATTTCTAAATTAAAACTGGTAGAAAGTTTAGGCGAAAATGGTATAAAAGCTACTTTTTCTTGTACAATTGAGATTAAAGGACAAGAAAAACCAGCTTGTGTAGCAGAATTTATTGCTGCGTTTTTTGAATAGGATTAACAGAAATTATTTTAGAATTCCGTCTGCGATACATTTTTTAGAATACCAAATTAAAAACAGGCAAACTAAAATCACTAAAATTGGCATAACATACATACTTAGATCAATATCAATTAAAATATATACTTGTTGTATTGTTGCACAAATTCCTGATAATAAAAATAAATAATAAGATAGTTTCTTTTTTACAAGAAAAAATATACAACCTAAAACACCACCAAATACTGCTAATGCAAATAATGCAGTTAACCAAGCCGGATGTTCTACCATCATTTCTGCTTGTTGTTCTGGCGGCATACTTGCAATCATTTCATCTGTAGCTAATGTTTGAAATAAATAAGCGCTTACACCCATTAAATTCCATAGAAGTGCAAGAATACCAATTGCCCAAAAGGCTTTACTAGGTTTATTCGAATTTGTAGTCATTTTAAAAAAGTTTAGTGAATTGTTTTTAAATATAATTAAAAATATTTGTAAAAATTAATAATGTAAAGTATATTTGACATTATATAAAGTTTATTTGTCTAATTGTAAAATGTTTTAGTTATGCCAAAAGTGTCTGTTTGTGAACGAGAAAGAAGTTATATTGAAAAAATGAACAAGTTTCAATTGTCTAATAAATTCAAGAAAATTGGTTATTATGTAACCTTTTTTATTTTTGGATTGATGATTGTAAAAAAGTTTTTTGACGAACCAATTTGGGTGAAACCGCTATTATCTGGTTTGCTTTTGATAGGTATGTTGTTGATTTCTATATCAAAAGATAGAGTAGAGGATGAGTTTATAGAAACATTAAGAGCGCAATCTTATAGAATTGCTTTTGTTTTAGCAATTTTATATTCTTTACTGCAACCAATTATTAATTATGGTGTTGGTAAACTTTTTAATGCTGATGAAAAATTAGTTGGTTTTACTTATTTTGAAGTGTTATTTTACATGTTGGTTGTGCAGCTAATGATTTTTTGGCAGTTAAAAAGACTAAATAAGTAACATGAAAAATACTTTAAAAGTACAGCGAGCTATTTTAGATTTAACCCAAGACGATTTAGCAAAAGCAATTGGTGTGTCTAGGCAAACTATAAATTCAATAGAAAAAAACAGGTATGTTCCTTCTACAGTTTTATCTTTAAAATTGTCTAAAGTATTTAAGATTCCTGTAAATGAATTTTTTACTTTAGAAGAAACAGATTAGTTATCATTGATATTGAAAACAGCTTCTTTAAATAGTGTTGCTTTTGTTTTAAAGAATTCATTTTCTAATTTGATTGCTTTTAACTGTGCATCAATAAACTTTTCTTCTCTGTAATTAACCAAAAACAAAGAGCTTTCTCCTAAGAAGAATTTTCTTTCTTCTGCTTTTAACAAAACATTGTAATCTCTTACTATTGTATCTGTAAAAGTATTTTGGTTATTAAAAGATTCTAACTCTAATAATATACTATTTACCTTATTTTTTATGGCAACCTTGGTAGTTTCATTTTCTAACTTTTGATCTAAAAGCTTTATATTTGCTAATTTTAAATCACCTCTTTCTTTTCTGATAAATATCGGAAAACTGAAATTTACACCTGCTTTGTAATTAGAAGAGTTGAATGAGTTAATTTGATTGCCATCTGCAGAAATAAAATTGTATTGTAAATCTATTTTAGGCAGTAAATTGTTCTTTTTTAAACGTTGTTCTACAATTAAGTTTTTAGTTTTAAATTTTAAAGCTTTTATCTTCGGATGATTTTCGATATCGAAATTTTCCTTATTAAATAAAGCTATATTAAATGTTTTATCAACAGAGTTTTTTGCTTCTAAATCTGGAATTATATTTTCTTTTAACTCAATAGGTGTATTGTTATTAAGCCATAAAAAATTAGACAATTCTAAAGATGCTTTTATATATTTAATTTTCGACTTTTCTAAATTTAATTTTCTAGAATTTAAAGTAATACCAGCCTCTAAAGTATCTATTGCAGGCTTTTCTCCTTCTTCAAAAGCTCTTTTTGTACCATTAAATCTTGTCGCTGCATTTTCTAAAAAAGATTTATAAACTAAATTTTCTTTGTAAGTTTTTAGCCAATTAAAATAAGTTATTGAAGCGTCATATAAAATTTTATTAATTAGTATTTGCTGTTCTTCTTTGGCTTGATTTAAAAAGTATTTAGCTTGTTTTAAAGAAGCCATTCTTTTATTTGTTAACAGACCTTTTGCTAGTGAAATAGAAACTCCTGCGCTATATAAACCATCTTCTGGTACACTATTTTCTGGATTCAAAAACAAGCCGTCATTTTGTTCAAAATTTGCTTTAAATTCTACACCATACCAAGTTGGTATTTTAAAAGAACTATTTAATTTATTATAATATTCTTTCTCTTTAAAAAGTTTTTTATCAAAATCTACTTCTATCTTAGGATCAAATGCGCCTCTAGCTTTTAACAATTTAGCTTCACTAGCATTTAAAATTAAATTAGCTTGTTTTACTATTGGATGATAATTTTTAACGTAACTTAAAAATTCAGATAAAGTTAGTTGATTGCTAATTTTTTCTTGTGCATAATTAGTAGAAAAAAATAACATTGTTAGTATTAGTAAAAACTTCTTCATTTGTTTTACTTTTTAGTTTCTTTTTTGCTTTTGTTTGTATTTGGTTGATAGTAATTAGGCGGAAAACTGTTTAACTGTCTCCATAATTCGAACCAAATTGGCACATCTTCTAATAATGCGATTGTTTTTGCTCCAGAGCCAACTCTAATTGCTTCTGGCCATTTATTTTCTCTTTCATCTGGTGCCAATAAAACACGGTATTTACCATTGTCACTTATAAAATTTTCTATAGCAACTACGGTACCACCATATGTACCATAAGATACATTTGGCCATCCAGAAAAAACTATTGCAGGCCAACCGTCAAACTGAACTCTTACTTCTTCACCTATGTGTAAAAGTGGTAAATCTATTGGCTTTACATAAGTTTCTACGGCTAAATCATATTTCTCTGGCATTATACCAACTAAAGATTCGCCTTCTTTAAAAGTTCCTCCAATACCTCCTTTAATAGCTTTGTTGATGTATCCATTTTGTGGTGATGTTACGTATAAAAGACTATTTCTAACTTTATAATTGCTATTGCTATTTTCTAATTTAGATACTTGTGCTTCTGCATCAAAACCATTAGATCTTGCAGTAAACATGTCACTTTGTGCTTTCGAAATTTTATCTGTAAATGTTGCCTTAATTCTAGCTAATTCTAATTTAGCATTAATTACATCATTTTTACTTGCTAATAATTTATTTTGCTGAGCTATTAATTTAGCTTGAGTTTCTTGTAGTTTTAAACGTTTTTCTTCTACATCTACAACGGCTTTTAAACCTTCTTTTTGTAACGTTTCTGTTCTTAAAAACTGTTTTTCTGCGATAGATAAATTGGTTTTTGCTGCTTGTAAGGCAATACTATCACTTTGTACTTTAAGTTTAGATTGCAAAAGTTTGTTTTGTGATTGCGCAGTTTTTAAAACTTGCTCATCTTTTAATGCGTTTATTTGTCTTTGTAAAGCATTAGATTTTTGTTGATATGCATTTACAGAAGAATTTTTTGCATTTATTTGATTGTTTGTTCTTTCGATTAATCTATTGTCAAAATAATCACTTTTAATTTCAGAAATTCTTAAAATAGTATCTCCTTTTTTTACATAATCACCTTCTTTTACAAACCACTCTTCAATCCTTCCAGGTATTTGAGATTGTATACTTTGTGGTCTTTGTTCTGGAGTTAATGTTGTAACTAAACCTTGACTAGTAATGTTTTGCGTCCAAGGTAAAAATAAAAGGATAAAACCAATAATAGCAAAAGCCAACAAAAATTTATTTAAAGATTTATAATAGTTTTTTGTAAAAATATCTTTACCAGATTTAAATTTTTTTAAATCTACCTTATTATTTAATTGATTGTTAGAAATATTTAACATGATTATTAATTTATAGATTTAATTTCTCCTTTTTCTAGAGTTATAACTTGACTGCATTGTGTTTTCCAACTCTTTTTACTACTTACAACAATTAAGGCCCAAGGTCTACTAACATCTGTCAAATAGCTAATTATTTTAACAGTTTCTTCTAGGTTAAATTGATCTAATGGATCTTCTAAAATCATTACTTTTGGTGCTTTAATTATAGATCTTGCTAAAATTATTTTCTTGGCAATTGTATAAGACATTTGTTTGCCTTCTGGATATAAAACAGTTTCTAATCCGTTAGGCTGCTCTTTTAAAAATTGATTTAAACCAACAATATCTAAAGCTTCAAAAATTGTATCATCTGTAATTTCTTGATTACCAAAAACCAAATTATTTCTAATAGAACCTTCAAAAGGAGTTTCATCTGAAAGAGATAAACCTAATTGAGATCTGTAATGATTAAGGTGTAAGCTGTTTAAAGATAAGTTATTGATATAAATATTGCCTTCTGTAGGTTCTATAACTCCGGCAATTAATCTTAATAAACTCGATTTACCAGCGCCACTTTCTCCGTGCACAAGAATTCTAGATTCTGGTTTAATAGTTAAAGAAATATCTTTAATAATTGGTTTTTTTCTATCTTCTACAGTATAAGAAACATTGTCTAATTCTATAGATAAACCTTTCTTAAAAATTGGTTTTTCACCTTCTTGAGATTCCAATTCTTTATCAACAACTTGTCCTATTTTTTCTATAGATGTAAGAACGTCATAAAAAGACTCTAAACCAACAATTAATTTTTCTACAGATTGTATTACCAATAAAATGATAATTTCTGCAGCAACAAACTGTCCTATATTCATTTCTTGGTTTAGAACTAATGCACCACCAATTAATAATAAACTAGCAGTAACAATTACTTTAAAGCCTATCATTTGGCTAAATTGTAAAATTAAAATTCTAAAGTGATTTTCTCTAGCTTCTAAATATTTACTTACCAAATCATCATTTTTCTTTAATGCTAAATTTGTATTACCAGATAGTTTAAAGCTTACCACGGTTCTTGCAACTTCTTGAATCCAATGGGCAACTTTATATTTAATTTTAGATTCTTTTAAACTAGTTTCTAAACCTCTTTGTGCAGTAAATTTAAAAACGATATAAATTAGAAGTAATAAAAGAATACCAAAAATTATAAAAAAGGGATGATAAAAAGAA
>JAHDHO010000128.1 GCA_020631275.1 Polaribacter sp.
ATGCAATTTTACACGTTTTACGTTGTTTTGATAATGATAATATTATTCATGTAGATAATTCTATTGATCCTGTTAGAGACAAAGAAACAATTGATATCGAATTACAATTAAAAGATTTAGAAACAGTTCAAAAAAGACTAGAAAGAGTAAAAAGAACTGCTAAAACTGGTAATAAAGAAGCGCAAGCAGAATTGGTTGTTTTATTAAAGATAGAAGAAACGTTATTACAAGGTACTTCTGTTAGAGCTTTAGATTTTTCTGAAAAAGAAATAGAATTTGTACAATCTTTGCAGTTTATTACAGCAAAACCTGTGTTATATGTTTGTAATGTAGATGAAGGTTCTGCCGTTTCTGGTAACGAATATGTAGAAAAGGTAAAAGAAGCTGTAAAAGAAGAAGATGCAGAAGTAATTGTTTTAGCAGTTGGTACAGAAGCAGATATTACAGAATTAGATGATTACGAAGAAAGACAAATGTTTTTAGCTGATATTGGTTTAGAAGAAGCAGGTGTTTCTAGATTAGTTCGTTCTGCTTATAAACTATTAAACTTACAAACGTACTTTACAGCAGGTGTTAAAGAAGTTAGAGCATGGACAATTCCTATTGGTTCTACAGCACCACAAGCTGCAGGAGTAATTCATACAGATTTTGAAAAAGGCTTTATTAGAGCAGAAACAATTTCTTATGAAGATTATGTTACTTATGGTAGCGAAGCTAAAGTGAAAGAAGCTGGTAAAATGAGAGTAGAAGGTAAAGATTATATTGTAAAAGATGGTGATGTAATGCACTTTAGATTTAACGTATAATTACTTTTTTAAATAAAATTTTTAAAAATCTCAATAAGAAATTATTGGGATTTTTTTATTAGATTTTTTTAACCAATCATTCGGTATCATATCTATTGTTAAATTTATGCGCTCTTCATTACAATTATTAGTAATTTGATGGGGTTTTGTCAAATCTAAATACCAACATTCGCCAGGTTTCATTTTTACAGGAGTTTTGTTTAGATTAAAAATCATTTTATCATTATTTAAAATAGGTATTGTAATTCTAATAACAGATTTTTCTACAGTAAGTCCTAAAGTTGGGTCTGTGTGTTCTTTTACTTCAGCATAAGGTGCAAGTCTTAATAACCTTACTAAAGTTACTGTTGTGTTTTTTTGAAATTTTTCTATAATACTTTTTAAGTACGGAGATTTTTCTAATGAATCTGTATTTAACCATTTTGTCCAAGATCCATCTGCGTAGTCTTTTGCTGGTGTCGGAAAAGGTATAGACGAATCTACTATATGGGCTGGAGCTCGTAATTGAATTACATTATAATAAACAAAATTTTCATTACATAATTTTTTTGCTTCTTGAATTAGTTTTTCGGTATTAAAAGTTAAAGGAAGTAGAACTCTGTCATTATTAATAATCATAAAAAGAATATAAAATTTATTTATTTTACTAAAGTAATTACTACAATAAAGTTAAAAGCTAGTATAAATACCTGTTTTTATATGAAGCAGAGTTTCTATTTATATACATAAACGTTACATATATATCATATTAATTTTATAGCTATAAACGTATTAATTAAAAAAGTAATTCTTTATAATATCAAGATTTATTGATTGATGTTCTTAAAAGATTAAGATGCTTGAAATTTATTTTAAAAAAATGCTTTTTTAAAAACCATACCATAAAGTTTATCGTATATGTTAAAAATACTAACAGTTGTAAATAGTTAATTAATAGAATTATATATTTTTTTATTAACATAGTTTTATAAAAAAATTAACATAAAACCTATTAGGTAAAACTACATTTACATACTTAAATTTTCTTATAAAATATGTACAACATTTTTAATAAGACGATATTGTTTGGGGGAATGATACGTTTTAAAAAAATTATTTTAATTACAATTGCATTTATATCTATAACTACTTACTCACAATCAACCTCGGTTGATACAGACGGAGATGGTGTTTTAAATTCACAAGACATAGACGATGACAACGACGGTATTTTAGATTATATCGAAGATGCTCAATGTGCTGTTTTTTATGAAGATTTTGGCACTGGCACATATCCTGGTAACAAGTTGCCTGCAGGTTATACAACATATAATTATAGAGGTGATATAGCTCCATTTTCAGGCTTTCCAAATGCATTAAATGATGGTGATTATGCGATTGCAAACTTAATAAATCAACCAGAAGGTAGTTGGCAAGAGAATATTAGCGATCATACAACTGGTAGCGGTTTTATGATGGTTGTAAATGCTAATTTTACAATTGGCGACTTTTACAGTAGAACGGTAACAGTTTCCAAAAATGCTACGTATAATTTTTCTGCATGGTTAATTAACGCAAACAGTATAACTAACGAGCAGTATTGTACCAATAATGAAGGTGGTTTAATTTTAGCAAATGTAAAATACGAAATTAGAGATTTAGATAATTCTGGTAATGTAATTGCATCTTTTGATACAGGAGATATTCCCAGAACAGGCAAGTGGAATAATTACAACTTCGAATTTAATTCTGGTAATGCAACAAATTTAGAAATTGTTTTAATAAATAATCAGGTTGGTGGTTGTGGTAACGATTTAGCTTTAGATGATATTTCTTTAACATTAACTTCTTTACCAAACGGAACAACTCCATGTGATTTTGATGGTGATGGAATACCAAATAGTAGAGATTTAGATTCTGATAATGATGGAATTTTTGATATTATAGAAGCAGGAGGTGTAGATTTTAATAACGATGGTCTTGTTGATAATAATTCAGATTTAGACAATGATGGTTTGTTTGATGTTTATGATGAATCTTGTATTGAAGAAAGCACTACAACAACAGGTTTTGCAAACGGCGTTACTGCATCGCAATATTTTAACAATACTAATAATGCCATCGGAAATCCCGGAAATACTTTTGCATCAGGCCCAAATAGTTGGCCAGGAGGGAATCCGTTTTTTATGGTACTAAGATTTCCAGAAACCTTAACCAAAGGCACAGAGGTAACAATTTATTTAGCGCAAACAGCTCCAAGTAGTAACAATGAAGTTAGATTTAGAGAGTCAGATGCTGCGGGTGTTACACCATCAAACTCTAATTATCAAAATAATTTGTTAAACGGAAGTGCAAGGGTAGGTTACAAATATATAATTAATGCAAATACAAACCATATCAAAGTACAAACGTATGCTTATAATATGGTTGTGTATGGTGCCGAATATTCCAAAACAACTAATTCTACTGTAGACTGTTCAGGATCTAGACTTGTTCCTATAGAAACAACACTTGGTGTTCCAAATTATTTAAACAGAGATTCAGACGGTGATGGTTGCCCGGATACTTTAGAAGCTGGTTTTACAGATCAAGATAAAGATGGTGTAGTAGATGGTGGTGCTATTAATCCCAACGGAACAGTTTCTGGGAGTGATGGTTATTCTGGCACAAATTCAGCAGTAACAAATGCAAATGTCAGTAATGCTTGTCCTCCCTTAGATTCAGACGGAGATGGTATTCCCGATAATGTAGATTTAGATGATGATAACGATGGTATTTTAGATGTTGTTGAGTGTAGTTTATCTGCAGAGCCTTTATCAACAACTACTAGTCTTGATGTTAACGGTAGTTTTAATCAAAACTATATAGATAATAGCAATTCAGGTACACCTTATGTAGGTAACGTAAACAGAGCAAGATTTACACCAAGTCCTTGGGTAAATGTAAATACATCCGATTTGTCAACAGATCAACAAATTTCATTTACACTTAATTATCAACAAAGATCAGATTTAACAATTTCAAACGGAAGATCTTCTGATTTTCAATCTTCGCCATCAGGTGGTTCTTTTATGGGCTTTAGAAGCTCAGAAGGTATATATACGCCACTTAATATAGTAGATCCAAACGAGGAATATACAATAAAACTAGATTATACAGAATATCCAGAAACCAACGGATTCGAGGGACAAGCTTCGTCTGTAAATATTGTTGTAAGGTTAAACAGTAATTCTTCAACCTCAGGCACTTTAATAAGTTATATTAATAATCTTACAACCACTGGTGGTAAAGCTGGTACTTGGGAAGAAAGAAGTTACACATTTATACCGAGTAATTTAGGTATTACAAGCCCTGGTAATTATAATTTATTTGTGGGTTCAAATAATTCTGCATCAAATTATTGGGCATTTGTAGATGGTATTTCTGTGAATGCAGTTTCTTATTTGTCTTGTGCAGATACAGACGGTGACGGTATCCCAAATAGTTTAGACTTAGATTCGGATAACGACGGAATTCCTGATATTGTTGAGGCTGGAGGAGTAGATACCGATGGTAATGGGAAAATTGATAATATAAATCTTGATGGAACTATAATTAATGACACCAATAATAACGGACTAGATGATTTATACGATGTTGATAACGGAGGTAATTTAATACCTAATTTAGATGCTGACGGAGATGGTATTCCAAATAGACAAGATTTAGATTCAGATAATGATGGTATACCAGATATTGTAGAGGCAGGAGGAACAGATACAAACGGAGATGGTAAAGCAGATAATTTTGTTGATATTGATAATGATGGTTTTAATGATATAGTTGATGGAGATGTTGGTCAAGACGGTGTTTCAGAAAATATTAGCAATGCTTTAATAACAACTGGTGCAGACACAAATAACGATGGTAAACCTAATTCTTATACTAAAGGAGATACAGATGGCGATGGTATAAATGATTATTTAGATTTAGATTCAGATAACGATGGTATTGCTGATGTTATTGAAGCTGGAGGAGAAGATACAGACAGAGACGGAAAAGCAGATAGCTTTATAGATACAGATAATGATGGTTTTAATGATCTTGTTGATGGTGATCCTACAAGTGCTTTAGCAAATGGTAATGATGCGCCAGGTACAAATATCAATAACGTTTTAATTGTTACAGGTGCCGATGTTGATAATAACGGAAAGCCAAACACATACCCAAATGGAGATTCCGATAATGATGGAAAACCAAATCATATAGACATAGATTCAGATAATGATGGTATTACTGATAATATAGAAGGGCAAACCACTAGTGGTTACATTGCACCTACAGGGTCAGGTATTATAGAAGATTTAAACAAAAATGGTGTAGATGATGTATATGAAAACGGAGCTATTATTGGTTTAAATCCAACAAATACAGATATTTTAGACAAACCAGATTATTTAGATACAGATTCAGATAATGATGGTATTTTAGATATAGCAGAGAATGGCAATACCAATAATATTTTATCTGGTATAGATACTGATAATGATGGTTTAGACGATAATTTTGATAATATTAACGATTCTGCAATAAGTGGTTCTACAGTCAATAACGGTATAAATTCACCAAATGCTGGCAACCTTGGTGATGAAGATGGAGATATTAATGCTGGTGGAGATGTAGATTATAGAGACATTAAAGATACAGATAACGATGGTGTTCCAGATTCAGTTGACTTAGATGATGATAATGACGGAATATTAGACGTAGATGAAGGTTGTGAAAATTTAATTACTAACGGTAATTTTGAAAACCAAGACTTTTCTGATGCAAGTATATTTCCAGGAGGTTTTACAGCAGCAGCAGGTACATTTATTGGTACAACTTACAATACAAACACATTAGAAGGTTGGAATTATACACAAAATTTAGATGGATGGGTCGGAGGCCAAAGCCCATCTTGGGGACCAAGTGTAGTATTTGCTAATGCTTACCAAGGAACACAATATTTAGATGTAGTAGGTAATAATAATGTAACTTCGGGTATAAGTAATATACTTTCTCAAACAATTAACACTACTATTGGTAAAACCTATACACTTTCTTTCTTTTGGGGAGAAGATGTCGGCCATGGCACAGGGCAAGACGTTACCCTTGATGTTAAAGTTATAGATGCATCAAATACTAGTATAATTAACCAGACTTTAGTAGCTATAGCAGAAGGAAATGTAGGCGGAATTATTGGCCCTAAAAAGTGGTATGTTTTTTCTCAAAAATTTGTAGCTACAACTACTCAAACTAAATTACAATTTCAAGCGACACCTCCTTCTAACGGATCACTTGGGGCAGGGGCTGCTTTAGATTTTGTAAGTATTTCTGCATGTGAAGACACAGATAATGATGGTATTCCAAATAGCTTAGACCTAGATTCTGATAATGACGGAATTCCTGATTTAGTTGAAGCAGGTGGAGAAGATGTCGACGGAAATGGAACTATAGATGACGTAAACTCTAACGGAACTTTAGTAAACGATTTAGATAATGATGGCTTAGATGATCGTTATGATTCAGATAGTGGAGCAAATAACGTCACTATAACAAATCCCGATACAGACGGAGATGGAATTAAAGATTACTTAGATTTAGATTCCGATAATGACGGAATTACTGATGTTGTCGAAGCTGGTGGAACTGATACTAATAGAGATGGAAAAGCAGATGATTTTACTGATTCAGATAATGACGGATTTAATGACCTTGTAGATGGTGATGTTGGTCAAGATGGTACTTCAGAAAACACTGCAAATGCATTAATAATTACAGGGCAAGATACCGATAATAATGGTAAGCCAAACTCTTATGTTTTAGGAGATGCTGATAATGACGGCAAACTAAACTTTATTGATATTGATGCAGATAATGACGGTATACCAGATAACGTAGAAGGACAACCTTCAACAGGGTATATCGCACCAAGTGGAGTTGGAACTTCTATTACTGATGTTAATAAAAATGGTGTAGACGATAATTATGAAAATGAGGCTATTATAGGTTTAATCCCAGAAAATACAGATGGTTTAGACACTCCAGATTATTTAGATACAGATGCAGATAACGACGGTATCTTTGACGTCAATGAAAACGGAGATGTAGATACTTTCTCAGTAACAGATACAGACGGTGATGGGTTAGTTGATGTTTTTGATGATAACGATGATTCTGGAATAGCTGGCTCAACAGTAAATGACGGTTTAAATCCATCTGCAACTACAATAACTAATGAAAGTTCATTAGAAGATGCATTTAAAGATACTGATGGAGATTTTAATCCTGGGAATGGCGATCTTGATTATAGAGACGCTCCAATTGATGATTTAATGATTACACAAGTATACCAGTTTGAAAGTGAGCGTTGGATAGAAATAACCAATATCAGTAATTCAAATACTATTGCAGCCAATCTTGTGAATGTACAACTATATTTAAATAAAACAGGAGATCAAACAGGGGTAACACCAGATGCTACACTTACAGTTAGTTCTGTGATTTTACCAGGTCAATCTGTACTAATTACAAATTCAGAAAACAATATTTCTAATACAACAGCGGCAGCACCAACTGCAAGTGCAATAATTATACAAGATAATGCATTAACAAATATTGAAGGTGGAGACGATACCATTACAGTATCAAAAACTGCAGATGACAGCTCATGGTCAAACCGAATTGATGTTGCTTCAGAATTTACTAATAAAACATCGTATGTAAGAATAGATGAAACACTACAACCTAATGTAAATTATACAGAAAGTGAGTGGGTTGTTTTTATAGATGATGCGTTAGATC
>JAHDHO010000129.1 GCA_020631275.1 Polaribacter sp.
ATAAATTGCAATAGCTAAAATCATTGGTAAACCAAAACCACCTTTTCTTATAATCGATCCTAAAGGAGCACCTATAAAAAATAATATCAAACAAGAAAATGATAAAGCAATTCTACCGTAATATTCAGAATCGAAAAAGTTAAGTGTTTTTCTTTTCCTTTTTATGGTTGTCATGTTATTTTTAACATTGGTTAGTGCACTATTTAATTTGGTTTTTGCACCATTTAAAATTCCTATTTTATCTTTAAGTGAAAAGTTGTTTAATATTTTTGTTGAGTCTAAGTATTTGATTTTTAATGTGTCAGAATACTTGTATAGTTCATTCGATTTAGAAATAGTGGCAACACTTTTGGCTCTAAGTGAAAGAATTGTATTGTAAGAATCTTTTATTACAGGGATGGTGTCTTGTAATTGATTTAATTTTAGCATTTTAAAGCTGTTTTTAAATCTTTGTTCATCCAATTGTCCGTCACCAACTAAATCAGATATATCTATATTAAATTCATATTCTTTAAATGTGGCTTGAGAAGCCGGCATTTTTGCTTTTTTATCTGGTGATTTTTGAGATTTGGTATGGTCTTCATAGTAATAACCGTCGTACAATATAAAAGTCATGTATCTAGAACCTTCTTCAGAAATAATTTTACCTCTTTCTGCAGTAATTACTTTTTGATTGCCTTGTCTTGAGCTTAAATCATAAATTAAAACTTTTTTTAAGAGGTTCTTTTCTTCGCCATATTTTTCCTCAAACTTAATTTGATAATTTGGTAAATCGCTATTAAAACTTCCCGGAACTAAAGCTAATGCAGGCTTTTTCTTTTTTATATTGTAATATAAATTTTGTTGTTTTAAAATAGCATAAGGAAAAATATTATTCAAAAACAAGAAGTTAACGGCACTTAGTATTAGGGTTAAAAATACCAAAGGTCTAACTAATCTTTGTAAAGAAATTCCTGCCGATTTAGCTGCAGCAAACTCGTAATTTTCACCTAAACTACCCAAAGCCATAATTGAAGAAAGTAAAACTGCTATAGGCAAAGCTTGAGGCACTATACTTAAAGATGTGTAGTATAAAAACTTTAAAATAAACACAACACTAATACCTTTACCTGCAATGTTTTCGAAAGTTTGCCATAATAATTGCATTACTAAGACAAACAATACAATTAAAAACGTTGCAGCAAAAGGTTTTAGAAAGGTTTTTAAGATGTATTTATCTAAAATTTTCATTGTAGCAAAAGTAGTTTCTTAAATATAAATATGCTACTAATTTTGTATTAATCGATAAAATTAGTCTATTGTATAGTTTTTATTTAAAAACTTGGCTTTGTTAAAAGAAAAGAAGTTTTTAGATAATTCTTCGTTTTTTCTAAATTTTGTGATTGTAAAGGTTGTTTTAGAGCCATTTGCCCCAGTTTGAATAAGTTTATAAATGTGCTTTGTTTTTGCATCGATCCCCAATTCTACTTTTACAATTTCCGAGTTACTATCTATAGGATTTAAAGTAACAAACTGAATTTTTCTTCCTTTAATATTTTCTAATTTTCCTATTTGTAAGTTGTATCCTTCTTTATAAAAAGTTAAAAGTTTAGATGGGTAAATAAATCCGTCATCTCCATTTAAATCACTATCAGAAATAGAAATTTCTTTTTCTTCATGGTTAATTACATATAATTTTTTACCATCGTATATAAATTGATTACCCAAATAGTTTAAACTATATTTTTCTCCTTGTAAATTTATTTCACCTCTAATTGGTGGTTCATCTCCTTCTTTTATGCCTGCGTCTTCGTTACTTAATGTTTGGCTAAAACCAATATACATATTTTTATATGCGCCCATTTTGCTAGAAACTTCGTCTAATAAAGATTTTGCTTTAGTATCATTTTGAGCAAATGTAATAGTAGTAATAAAAAGGCTTAAAAATAAAATTCCTAATTTCTTCATAATTTAATAATTGTATAATCTTTTTACGAGATTATTCTTTTTTTTCGTTTTCTAATAATTGATCTAATGCTACAAAATCTGGTACTAAAACTTGTCTAGCTTTACTACCTTCAAAACCACCTACAATTCCTGCTGCTTCTAATTGATCGATTAATCTACCAGCTCTATTGTAACCAAGTTTTAATTTTCTTTGTAGTAGAGAGGCAGAACCTTGTTGTGCTGTAACAATAATTTCTGCAGCATCTCTAAACAGTTTATCTCTGTCTGCAATGTCTATATCAACAGTTGTGCCACTTTCATCATCAACATATTCTGGCAGTAAAAATGCTTCTGAATATGCTTTTTGAGACCCTATAAAGTCTGTAATTTTTTCTACTTCTGGTGTGTCTACAAAAGCACATTGTATTCTATTAATGTCATTACCAGCTGTGTATAATAAATCTCCTCTACCAATTAGTTGATCTGCACCACCTGCATCTAAAATTGTTCTAGAATCTATTTTTGATGTAACTCTAAATGCAATTCTTGCAGGGAAATTCGCTTTTATGATACCTGTAATTACGTTTACAGAAGGTCTTTGTGTTGCTACAATTAAATGAATACCAATTGCTCTTGCAAGCTGTGCTAAACGAGCTATAGGTGTTTCTACTTCTTTACCCGCAGTCATAATTAAATCTGCAAATTCATCAATAACTAAAACAATATATGGTAAAAATTGATGTCCGTCGTTAGGGTTTAGTTTTCGAGCTTTAAATTTAGCATTGTATTCTTTAATATTTCTAACCATTGCAGCTTTTAGCAAATCGTAACGGTTATCCATTTCGATGCATAAAGAATTTAAAGTATGTACAACTTTTGTAGTATCAGTAATAATAGCTTCTTCAACGTCTGGTAATTTTGCTAAATAATGTCTTTCAATTTTATTAAAAAGCGTTAATTCTACCTTTTTTGGATCTACCAAAATAAATTTTACTTCTGCCGGATGTTTTTTATAAAGTAATGAAGTTAAAACTGCATTTAATCCTACAGATTTTCCTTGTCCTGTTGCACCTGCCATTAATAAGTGTGGCATTTTTGCAAGATCGACTACAAAAGTTTCATTAGAAATGGTTTTACCTAAAGCAATTGGCAATTCCATTGGCGACTCTTGAAATTTCTTTGATGAAATTACAGAATGCATTGATACTATGGTCGATTTTTTATTTGGTACTTCGATACCAATTGTACCTTTACCAGGAATCGGCGCAATGATACGAATACCTAATGCTGATAAAGAAAGGGCAATATCATCTTCTAAATTTTTAATTTTAGAAATTCTAATTCCGGCTTCTGGCACGATTTCATATAAAGTAATTGTAGGTCCTACAGTAGCTTTAATTTCTGCAATACCAATTTTATAATTCTTTAGAGTTTCTACAATACGGTCTTTATTAGCTTCTAGTTCTTCCGGATCGATAGAAATCGTTTCGTTATATTGTTTTAATAAGTTAAATGTAGGAAACTTAAAGTTTGCCAATTCTAAAGTTGGGTCAAATTCACCAAAATCTTTTACTAATTTATCAGATAAATTTTGTGTAGAAGACTCTTCTTCTCTACCAATGGCAACATCTATACCAACATCATTTAAATCTTCTACAGTTTCTTCTATATTAGCCTCTGGTTCTGTCGAAACAGTTAAGGTTAATTTCTCTTTTTTTGTATCAACATCAGAATGATTAGAAATTGTAGGTTTTAAATCTATTACAGATTTCTCGAAATTAGATTTTTCTTTATTTTCAGATATTTCTTCTACTGGTTCTTCTACAGCTTCTTTTATTATATCGTTTTTAACAACTTTTTCATTTTCTACTTCTAGACTTGAGGTATCATTAACAATTAAAGATTCTTCTTGTTCTTTAATAGCTCTTTTTTGTTTTAATTTTTCAATAAAAAGATCAAAAGTAACTTTGTATCGAATTACTGTATAGGCAGCAAATAGAAATATTAAGGTAATTACTAAACCAGTTTTACCAATAAAATCTTGTAAGTATTGATTGATTTCAAAACCAATAATACCAGATAATAAAGCAAACTTTACATGTAAAAAGCCTAATGAAATCGATATTAAAACCATCGCAACTAAGCTCCAATTCCAAGCAAGTATAATTTTAGAAAGTTTTCTTTTAAATAATACATCTAAACCTGTTAGAAATAATTGAATAGCAATTATAAAAGAAGCAATTCCGAAACCTTTGTATATAAAAAAGTGACTTAAATTTGCACCAATTTTACCTAATAAGTTATTACTTTTTACGCTTCTGTTTGTTAATTGGTCTAATGTGCTTTGGTCTTCTTGCCAATTAAAAAAGAATGAAATAAAAGCAATACATAAAAAAACAGAAAAAGAAATTAAAAAAAAACCTAAAATTGTTTGTGCCTGTTTTGTCTTTAAAAAGGCAAAAATAGGAGGTTTGTTTTCTGATGTTTTTGTGTTTTTTTTTACGCTAGGTTTTCTTTTAGCCATTAAGTAAGTGTATTATTTTAAGTGAGTTATGCTAAAATAGTAAAATGATTTTTGGAATATAAATGAACGCCGAAATAATTAAAGAAATAATAGCGGCAAAAGTAGGTGCGCCAGCAGCAATATCTTTTATAAATCCAATTTTAACATGAAAATCTGGATGAATAAAATCTGCAATTTTTTCTACAGCGGTATTTAAAGATTCGGCAACTAAAACCATTCCTATTGCCATAAACTGAAACATCCATTCTACATTCGAGATGTTAAAATAAAAGCCTAAAATAGTTGCAATTATTGCAATTACAATTTGCGCTTTAATACTATCTTCTGTTGTTATAAGCAACCAAGTACCTCTAAAAGCAAATTTTAAACTACGTATTCTACCTCTTAAAAAGCCGTCGTTTGGGTTCTTCATTAAACTATATCGCTTTTAATGCAGCTTCATAATTAGGTTCATCAACTATTTCAGAAACTTGTTCTGTATAAATTACTGTTCCTTCTTCATCTAAAATAACAACTGCTCTAGAGTGTAAGTTAGCTAAAGGCCCATTAGCAATATCAAGTTCATAATCTTTCCCAAAACTTCCGTTTGCAAAGTCAGATAACATAACAACATTATCAATACCTTCTGCACCACAAAAACGAGCTTGTGCAAATGGTAAATCTTTAGAAATACATAGAACAACTGTGTTTTCTAACTCTGATGCTTTTTTATTAAATTCTCTTACAGAAGTAGCACAAGTACCAGTATCTACAGAAGGAAAAATATTTAAGACTACTTTTTTACCTTTAAAATCTGCTAACGTTTTTTCTGATAAATCTACTGTTTTTAGAGAAAAATTAGATGCTTTAGAGCCAATTTTGGGTAAATTTCCTATTGTATTTATTGCGTTTCCTTTTAAAGTTATATCTGCCATTTTTTGTTTTTTTAATTAGAAATCAAAAGTAATAATAATTAAATTATTCGAGTAATTATATAGACGGAAACCTAAGAAATATTTCTTTTAGGACTTTTTTAACAAAACCAAAAGTAAATGAATATCGTAAGTGCTTTTGAGAACAAAATTAATAACTCAATTTACAAATTATGAAAAAATTAAATTTTATCAAAACCTCAGTATTTATTTTAGCAATCTTTTTAGGTCAGTCTTTTATGGCGCAAAAAACAAAGATGGTTGGTGGTGCAGCAATGTATCCTTCAAAAAATATTGTAGAAAATGCAGTAAATTCTAAAGACCATACAACATTAGTAGCAGCGGTTAAAGCTGCAGATTTAGTTAGTGTTTTATCTAGCGACGGTCCGTTCACAGTTTTTGCGCCAACAAATAAAGCTTTTGGTATGTTGCCTAAAGGAACTGTAGATGCTTTGTTAATGGCAGAAAACAAAATGAAATTACAATCGGTTTTAAAATACCATGTTGTGGCAGGAAACTGGGGTGCAACAGAAATTATAAACCTTATTGAAAAAGGAAATGGTAAAGCTGTAATTAAAACAGTAAGTGGTGCAGAAATAACTGCTTGGATGAAAGGAAAAGATGTTTACATTTCTGATGAAAATGGAGGGAAAGCAAAAGTCACAATTGCAGATGTAAACCAATCTAACGGAGTAATACATGTTATTGATGCCGTATTATTGCCTAAAGCCAAAATGTAATTAAAAATAATTTTTAATTAATAAGCCATCTTTTTGAGGTGGCTTTTTTTTGTGTATAACTTCTGTTTTTACGTTAATATAATTTATCAACTAATTGTACTTTTGTTGTCCGTAAAATAAAGAAAGTTGAATCTATCTCAATACACTTCAGAATTTAATTACAACCTAAAATTAGCAGCACCTGTTATGTTGGGTATGCTTGGGCATACATTTGTTAGTTTTATAGATAATATAATGGTTGGGCAATTAGGTACAGCAGAGTTAGCAGCGGTTTCTTTAGGCAATAGCTTTATGTTTATTGCGATGTCTATTGGTATTGGTTTTTCTACAGCTATAACACCTTTAATTGCAGAAGCAGATTCTTCAAATAACTTAAAACAAGCTAGATCGACATATAAACATGGTTTATTTTTATGTACTACTTTAGGTATTTTACTCTTTTTATTAGTGTATTTTTCTAAGCCACTTATGTATTTAATGAAACAGCCAGAAGAAGTTGTTGCATTGGCAATACCTTATTTAGATTTAGTAGCTTTTTCACTAATTCCATTAATAATTTTTCAAGCAATAAAACAATTTAGTGATGGTATGTCGATGACAAGATATCCTATGTACGCTACATTATTGGCAAACATTGTAAATGTGCTTTTAAACTATTTATTAATATTTGGTAAGTTTGGTTTTCCAGAAATGGGTATTGTTGGTGCTGCTTATGGTACGTTAGCTTCAAGAATAATAATGGTTATTTATTTATGGCTTCTTTTACGTTTTAAAGAAAGATCTAAAAGAATTGTAAAAAATATTCAGTTTTTTGTTTTAGACTTTTTAATGATTAAAAAGATTATAAACTTAGGTTCTTTAAGTGCAATGCAAATGTTTTTTGAAGTAGCAATTTTTACAGCCGCCATTTGGTTAAGTGGTTTGTTGGGCAAAAATCCGCAAGCAGCAAACCAAATAGCATTAAATTTATCTTCTATGACATTTATGGTTGCCATGGGCTTAAGCGTGGCTTCTATGATTAGAGTTGGTAATCAAAAAGGATTACAAAATTACAGAGAATTGCGCAGAATAGCTTTTTCGATTTTTTTACTAGGAGTTTTACTTGCCACATTCTTTGCGCTAATATTCTTTATTTTTCATAAAAGTTTACCAAATTTATATGTAGATTTAAGCGATACAGCTAATTATGTAGATAATAAAGAAGTACTATCTATTGCGGCAAATTTATTATTGGCAGCAGCATTTTTTCAAATATCAGATAGTATACAAGTTGTTGTTTTAGGAGCTTTAAGAGGATTACAAGATGTTAAAATACCAACAGTATTAACTTTTATCTCTTATTGGGTTGTTGGTTTTCCGGTATCTTATTATTTGGGGCAAGAAAACATGTATGGTAGTTTTGGTATTTGGTTGGGTTTACTTGCCGGATTAACAACAGCATCAGTTTTACTATTTATAAGGTTTAATTCCTTAACTTTAAAGTTGATTAAAGAGAAAGA
>JAHDHO010000130.1 GCA_020631275.1 Polaribacter sp.
TGGCATGCATAAAAGTAGAAATCCCTAAAGAAAGTATTATGTAAAATAAATGAATCCAAAGAAAATTACCTTTAAAGAAATTACTTGCATCGTTACCATTAATAGTAACAAAAACTACATAATCAATTATTAAAACAATTGGTATTGTATATAAAACAGTTGCTATTATTCCTGCCCAAACCCTCTCATTTGTTTCAGTTATCCAATTCCATTTTGATGATAAATAGTTATTAATTATACCATTACCAAAACCGATTCCAAAAGAATACATGCCAGAAATAATAAAAGACCAAATAATACCTTCTAATGTTCTTTGACCGAACACAAATCCAAAAAACACACCAAAAATAATGGTTAATTTTAGGCATAAAATTGCTCCTTTTTTAACACTTCTTAAAGTATATACTTCTTGGTTATCCATTTATAAAAATTTAATATTTAGAATATGTCGAAATTACTAAAATTTAATATTTAATGATAAGTTTTTGTCTGCTAACATAAATTTAGCATTCTCATAAGAAGGTGGTGCAAATGCCATAACGTTGTTAGAAGAACCATAATCCTCTAAAGGCATTCTAGCTGCAGAAAAATCCATTTTATCATTATCATTTTTATCATGATAACAAACAATAGCATATTCACCTTCCTCTAAATTTTCGAAAACTATGGTACTTTTACCATTTATAATTTTTGAGGTTTTAGATTTAATAGGAAACTTCATAAAATTGGTCTTATTGTAAAGAGCAAAATTTACTTTACCAGAATCTGAAGTTACATTTACAACAGTTGCAGTTATTGTTTTGTTTTGCGCAATTAAACCATTTGTTAAAGTTAATATTGCAATTACTAAAAAAGATACTAAAGTTTTCATATTGTTTGATTTTTGTTGTTAATTATGGTTCAAAGATGCAACACAACCACAGTTTTTAAAACTAAACAATACCGAACTGTCTTTTTTTGATGACGAATTGTAATAAATAGATATTTTCTTCATTAAAAAAGTTAAATAATACAAAAAAATCAAGGCTAGTAACCTATACTAATTCTCAATTTTTATAATTTAACTTAACCTAAATATTTACAATTGATAATCTATTAACTATATTTTTAATAAATTGATAAAAATTCTAATTTTTCTTTCTTTTTTTGTTACTGTATTTAAAAATAGTATACTTTTACAACATGTTTATAACAGAAAATAAAATAAATACAATGGTACCCAGATTGCGACGACGCAATACTAATCGCTAATATCTTTTTTAGCAACAAGAGGAGAATACCATAATTTTTATTTTTTATAACCATGTTTCACAAACAAAACTTACAAAGCCTACAAAACCAAATAATTACACCTTATAGTAATTGTATCTCTGTACGACGCTTTTTCTCACCTCGCCCTTTGGGTGTTTAGTAAGTTATGGAATTAGGTGAGTCCAATTCTGCATTCAAAAACAAATATCAAATACATTTAAATTTTAAATATCAATACAATGGAAATTGTAATTGCTAATAAATCACATATTATCTACGCAGATATTATTTGTAAGACAATAGAAGATGCTGCTCAAGTAAGAGGAACTGGTATTGCCAAAAGAAAGCCAGAATACGTTGCTAAAAAAATGGAAAATGGTAATGCTGTTATTGCTTTAGATGGTGGTATGTTTGCCGGCTTTTGTTACATAGAACAATGGGGTCACGGTAAATTTGTTGCCAACTCTGGCCTTATTGTACATCCCGATTATAGAAATATTGGTTTAGCTAAAAAAATAAAACTTGTAATCTTTAAGCATTCTAGAACTAAATTTCCAGATGCTAAAGTATTTAGTATTACAACTGGTTTAGCTGTTATGAAATTAAATAGCGATTTAGGTTATAAACCTGTAACTTTTTCTGAACTAACTGACGATCAAAGTTTTTGGGACGGTTGCCAAACTTGTAGAAATTATGATGTTTTAACAAGAACAGATAGAAAAATGTGCTTGTGTACAGGAATGTTATTTGACCCAAAAAACAATAATAAAGAAGCAACTAAAGAAGTTAAAGAAAACGTTTTTAAAAGATTAAAACATATAAAACAAAACTTGTTTTTAAAAAAAGATAAAAAATGAAAAAATTAGTAATTGCATATAGTGGTGGTTTAGATACTTCTTATTGCGCAGTAAGTTTGTCTAAAGATTATGATGTGCATGCAGTAAGTGTAAACACAGGTGGTTTCACATCCGAAGAAATTAAAAATATAGAAAGTAATGCTTATAAAATGGGTGTTACAACCTATAAAAATATAGATGCAGTAGCTACTTTTTACAACAAAGTAGTTAAATATTTAATTTTTGGTAACGTTTTAAAAAATGCCACTTACCCACTATCTGTAAGTGCAGAAAGAATTATACAAGCTATTGAAATTATAGAATATGCAAAAAGTATAAATGCAGAATATATAGCTCACGGTAGCACTGGTGCCGGTAACGATCAAGTTAGGTTTGATATGATTTTTCAAACTTTAGCTCCTAACATTAAAATTATTACACCTATTAGAGATCAAAAATTATCTAGGCAAGAAGAAATAGATTATTTAAAATCTGAAGGAATTGACATGAATTGGGAAAAATCTAAATATTCTGTAAACAAAGGTCTTTGGGGAACAAGTGTTGGCGGTGTAGAAACTTTAAAATCAGAAAAGCCATTACCAAGTGAAGCGTACCCTTCTCAATTAGAAAAAGAAGGTGAAGAAAAAGTAACATTGACATTTAAAAATGGTGAGTTTGTTGCTTTAAACGGACAAGAAAATGCACCAGAAGTTAATATTGAAAACTTAAATGATATTGCGTCGAAATATGCAATTGGTAGAGATATTCATGTTGGTGATACAATTGTTGGTACTAAAGGTAGAGTTGGTTTTGAAGCTGCTGCGGCATTAATTACTGTTAAAGCGCATCACTTATTAGAAAAACACACACTTACAAAATGGCAATTGCAACACAAAGAGTATTTATCTAGTTTCTACGGAATGCATTTACACGAAGGACAATATCTGGATCCTGTTATGAGAGATACTGAAGCTTTTTTACAAAGTTCGCAAAAAATGGTTTCTGGTAATGTTGTTGTTACTTTAAAACCGTACCACTTTACTTTAGACGGAATTGTATCTAAACACGATTTAATGTCGAGTGCTTTTAGCACCTATGGTGAAGAAAATAAAGCTTGGACAGCAGATGATGCCAAAGGTTTTATAAAAATTATTGGAAATCAGAATAAAATATACAAACAAGTAAATTCTTAATTATGTTAGAAGTAGGAATTATTGGTGGCGCAGGTTTTACCGCAGGAGAATTAATTAGATTACTATTAAATCACCCTGAAACTAACATTAACTTTGTTTACAGTACTTCTAATGCTGGCAACAAATTATATAAGGTACATCAAGATTTAATTGGATCTACGGAAATTAGCTTTACAAGTGAAATTAATGCTGATGTTGATGTTTTGTTTTTGTGTTTAGGACATGGAAATTCAACTTCATTTTTACAAAAAAATAGTTTTTCTGATGATACAAAAATTATTGATTTAAGTAATGATTTTAGACTAACTGCCAATAAAAATTTTGAAGGTAAAGAGTTTGTATACGGATTACCAGAATTGCAAAAAGAAGCCATAAAATCTGCTAAATATATTGCAAATCCTGGTTGTTTTGCTACTGCTTTACAATTGGCAATTTTACCATTGGCAGCAAACGGATTGCTGAAAAATGATGTGCACATTAATGCTGTTACAGGTGCAACTGGTGCAGGAACTTCTTTATCTGCAACTACGCATTTTACTTGGAGAGACAATAACTTTTCTCATTATAAAGCTTTTAATCATCAACATTTGGGTGAAATTAATCAGACTGTAAAACAATTGCAAGCAGATTTTAATAGTGAAATTAACTTTATGCCAAATAGAGGTGATTTTTCTAGAGGAATTTTTGCAACAACCTACACAAGATTTGATGGTTCTTTAGAAGAAGCAAAAACATTATATAAAAATTACTATAAAGATGCAGCTTTTACAATTGTTTCTGATGAAAGTATTTTTATGAAACAAGTAGTAAACACAAACAAATGCTTGGTTCAGTTAGAAAAACATGGTAACAAATTATTAATTACAAGTACAATTGATAATTTACTAAAAGGTGCATCTGGTGCAGCCATACAGAACCTAAACTTAATGTTTGGTTTTGAAGAAACGTTAGGTTTAAATTTAAAAGCAAATTATTTTTAAGAAGCAATAGCTCGCGTTAGCGATTGAAGTGGCATCCTTTTTTTGTTGCCACATATGGCAAAAAAAGATATAACGGAAAGCGCGACCTTTAGGTAACGCCAAAAAAAATAAAAATGAAAATAGCAATTATAGGTACAGGAAATTTAGGGAAATCTATTGCAAAAGGTTTAATTACCAACAATGCAATTACTTCTTTATACCTTACAAAAAGAAATATTGATGGTATTGCTGAGTTTGAAGGCTATACAAATGTATTTTTAACTACAGATAATATTAATGCTGTAAAAAATTCTGATATTTTAATTTTTGCAGTTCAACCTGCACATTTTGAAGGAATTTTAAGAGATATAAAACCTTATTTAACAGAAAAACATGTGCTTATTTCTACCATAACAGGTTTTTTAATTCCGCAGATAGAAGAAGAAATTGGTACAGATAAATTTATAATTCGTGCAATGCCAAATACTGCAATTGCAGTTGGTAAGTCTATGACGTGTATGTGCAGCAACACGCAAGGTGAAAAACGCATTAAAATTGCAGAAGCTATTTTTAACCGGCTAGGACATTCTTTGAGTATTCCAGAAAGTCAAATGCAAGCTGCAACTGTAGTTTGTGCTAGCGGAATCGCTTTTTGGATGCGTCTAATTAGAGCAACAACGCAAGCTGCTATTCAGTTAGGTTTTGACGCTAAAGAAGCGCAAGAATTGGCAATGTTTACTAGTGAAGGCGCTGCAAATTTATTAATAACAAACGGTAACCACCCGGAAGAAGAAATCGACAGAGTAACAACACCAAAAGGTTGTACTATAGAAGGATTAAATGAAATGGAACACAAAGGTTTGAGTTCTTCTTTAATACAAGGTATGGTTGCTTCTTTTAACAAAATTAACAACATTAAAAAAGAACAAATATGAGTTTATTTAATGTATATCCATTATTCGATATCACTCCTGTAAAAGCTAAAGATGTGTATGTTTTTGATGAAAACAATACAAAATATTTAGATCTATACGGTGGTCATGCAGTAATATCTATTGGACATTCACACCCAAAGTATGTTACAGCAATATCAGAACAAGTTTCTAAATTGGGTTTTTATAGCAATTCGATTCAGAACCCGTTACAAAAGGCATTGGCAGATAAATTAGTTTCTTTTTCTGGCTGTACAGATTATGAATTGTTTTTATGCAATTCTGGTGCAGAGGCGAATGAAAATGCTTTAAAATTAGCTTCCTTTCATAATCAAAAGAAAAAAGTTATTGCTTTTAAAAACGGATTTCACGGAAGAACTTCTGCAGCAGTTGCGGCAACAGATAACGCAAAAATTATAGCCCCAATTAACGCGCAACAAGAGGTAGGAATTTTAGAATTAGGCGATTTAGATGCCTTAGAAAAAGCATTAGCTAAAAATGACGTTTGTGCAGTAATTATAGAGTGCATACAAGGTGTTGGCGGTTTAGATGAAAGTACTACTGCTTTTTATGAAGGCGTAGATCTTTTATGTAAAAAATACAATACTTGTTTTATTGCAGATGAAGTACAATCTGGTTTTGGTAGAACAGGAGACTTTTTTGCTTTTCAAAAATACAATGTAACACCAGATATTATTTCAATTGCAAAAGGTATGGGAAACGGGTTTCCTATTGGTGGTATTTTAATTCATAAAAAAATAAAAGCTTCTTATGGATTATTAGGTACAACTTTTGGCGGAAACCATTTAGCATCGATTGCCTCTTCTACTGTTTTAGAAGTTATTGAAGAAGAAAACTTAATGCAAAATGTAAAAGAAATTTCTGCTTATTTTTTAGAAAAAGCAAAAGAAATTTCTAAAATTAAAAATATTAAAGGACGTGGCTTAATGCTTGGTTTAGAATTTGATTTTCCTATTGCAGAACTGCGAAAGAAATTAATTTTTAACCAAAAGATATTTACGGGTAGTGCTAAGAATCCTAATTTATTAAGAATCTTACCACCATTAACAATAAAAAAAGAACACGTTAACGCATTTTTTGATGCTTTAAAAACAGAATTATCATGATAAATTATACTTCTATCGATGATATAGAAAATATAAATTCTTGGATTAAAGAAGCCCAACAAATAAAGGCAAATCCTTTAGAAAGTAAAGATTTAGGTAAAAACAAAACTTTAGGTTTATTATTTTTTAATTCTAGTTTACGTACACGTTTAAGCACACAAAAAGCAGCATTAAATTTAGGAATGGACCCAATAGTAATGAACGTTTCTGGCGATGCTTGGGGAATAGAGTTTGGAGACGGAACAGTTATGAATGGTAATACTGCAGAACATATTAAAGAAGCTGCAGCAGTGGTTTCTCAATATTGTGACATAATTGCTGTTAGAGCTTTCCCTAGCTTAACAAACAAAGAAAAAGATGAGTCTGAACAAATTTTAAAATCTTTTGTGGAGTTTGCTTCTGTACCCATTGTTAGTATGGAAAGTGCAACTGGTCATCCGCTTCAAGGTTTAACAGATGCAATTACTATTGCAGAATTTTCAACTAAAAAGAAACCTAAAGTAGTTTTAAGTTGGGCACCACATATTAAGGCTTTACCACATGCCGTTGCTAATAGTTTTACACAAGCAATGCATAAAATGGATGTTGATTTTGTAATTGCAAATCCTAAAGGATATAATTTAAACAAAAAAATTACTAAAAACACACCCATTTATCACAATCAAGAAGAAGCTTTTAAAGATGCCGATTTTGTGTATACAAAAAACTGGAGTTCTTATGATTCTTATGGTGAAGTTTTAGAAGTAGAAAATAACTGGACAATTACTAAAGATAAAATAGGCGATGCTAAATTTATGCATTGTCTGCCTGTTAGAAGAAATGTTGTTGTAGAAGATGCTGTATTAGATTCTGATGCCTCTTTGGTAATCGAACAAGCAAATAACAGAACTTATGCGGCACAATTAGTTCTAAAAAAAATTTTAGAAAATGCTTAAAGAAAAACTATCAATCATAAAAATTGGAGGAAACATTATCGAAGATGAAGCATCATTGTCTGCTTTCTTAAAACTTTTTTCCAATTTAGAAGGTAATAAAATTTTAGTTCATGGTGGTGGTAAACGTGCTACAAGTGTTGCGTCTAAATTAGGAATAACTTCTAAAATGATTGATGGTAGACGAATTACTGATGCAAAAACTTTAGAAGTTATTACAATGGTTTATGGTGGTTTAGTTAACAAAAACATTGTTGCGAAACTTC
>JAHDHO010000131.1 GCA_020631275.1 Polaribacter sp.
GTAATAAACCAGCACGTTTTGCAACTTTAGGATTTAAGCCCATTTCTGCAGCCATAATTCCACATAAATTAGCAACTTCTCTAGAGTGTTGTAATAAATTTTGTCCGTAAGAAGATCTATATTTCATTCTACCAACAGCTTTAATTAACTCTGGATGTAAACCGTGAATACCTAAATCTATAACAGTTCTTTTACCTACTTCTATAATTTCTTGGGTAATCTGCTTTTCTGTTTTACTTACAACCTCTTCAATTCTGGCTGGGTGAATTCTACCGTCTGTTACTAATTTATGTAAAGATAAACGAGCAATCTCTCTTCTAATAGGATCAAAACAAGATAATATAATTGCATCTGGCGTATCATCAACAATAATTTCTACACCGGTTGCAGACTCAATAGCTCTAATATTTCTACCTTCTCTACCAATAATTCTACCTTTTACATCATCAGACTCTAAGTTAAATACAGAAACACAGTTTTCTACAGCTTGCTCTACTCCTACTCTTTGTATAGTACCCAAAACAACTTTTCTAGCTTCTTGTTCTGCCGTTAACTTTGCTTCTTCTATAGATGTTTGAATAAATGCCATTGCTTCTGTTTTAGCCTCATCTTTTAAAGAAGAAACCAATTCTTTTTTAGCTTCGTCTGCAGATAAACCAGAAATTTGCTCTAACATATCTACATGACGCTTGTGCATCTTTTCTAACTCGTTTTCTTTTTTTTCTAAGAAATCTAGTTTATGGTTAAAATCTTTTTCTTTCTGTTCTAAAGAACGATTTAACTTAACGTTTTTATCAACTTCTGATGCTACTTTAGATTCTCTATCTCTAATTCTTTTCTCAACATCAGAAATTTTCTTTTCTCTTCCTAAAATTACTTTTTCATGTTCAGACTTAAGTTCTATAAACTTCTCTTTAGCCTGTAAAATTTTATCCTTTTTAATTGATTCTGCATCAATTTTCGCTTCTTTAATAATTGCTGAGGCTTCTTTTCTGGTTGAATTTAAAAGCTTTTTCCCTTTAGATTTTTCAATAGCTTTTGCAATAAAAAAACCTATTGCAACCCCAATAATTCCCACAATAATGGGAAGTAACATTCCGTCCATAATTTAATTTTAATATATAAAAAAAACCTACGCTAGTTTGGTTTTTATAAACTCCATTATTACAGGTTTAGGACTAACCAGCTGATCAAGGATCCACCTAAAATACTAAATAAATAGCAATAGTGGCATGCTTTAGCAACCGAGACTTATCCTTTATAATAGATACTTGTTGAGTTTATCAAACAATTTACTAACGTAGGCAGTGTGTTGTTAATGTATTTTAAAGAACTTATTTTAAATGAGTATCTACCAAACTGGTTAATTCTCTTAATTTATTTATTGTTTCAGTATTTTCAGAACCTTTTTCTAATGTAGATATTTCTAATTTCGAAGCAAATTGTAAAGCACACATAGCCAAAACATCTTGTTTGTCGCTTACTGCATAATTTTGCTCGTACATAGAAATTAACTTATTAATTGCTGTAGCTGCTTTTCGCATACCTTCTTCTTCTTTGGTGTTATTAACACTTAAAGGGTACGTTCTACCAGCTATAACTATATTAATTTTTAATTTATCCACTATTTAAAGAACTTTATTCTTGTAACTGAATAATACATTTATCGATTTCTCTAATTAATGTATTTATTTTGAGTTTTGTATCTCTTGTATTTGTATTACTGCCGTCTATAGTTTTTGCTATTTTTAATAAATCAAATTCTTGTTTTTGATTTTTTATAATTTGCTCTTGTTCTAAAATTTTTTGTTGATATTTTGTAGCACTTTGAAGCAATATTTCATTTTCTTTTTTTAAAAATTCATAATTAGAAAGTAAGTTTTTTAACTTATCTTCCAGTAAATGAATTGCTTCTAAGGTATTACTCATAAAATTTTTAGAATAAAACTATACACACAAAGTTAACGTTCTGTTTTAAATATTACAACATTTAATTGATATTTTAATAAATTATTGGCTACTAGCTAATTAGTAAAATGATGTTTTTTACTATTTTTACACAAAAAAACATATTTTTTGAAACAGAAATTATTTATACTCTTATTAGTACCACTTTTTAGTTTAGCTCAAGATAAATATCCAAAAGATTATTTTAGAAACCCTTTAAACATACCAATTGTTTTATCGGGTACTTTTGGCGAATTAAGAAGCAATCACTTTCATTCTGGTTTAGATATTAAAACACAAGGTAAAGAAGGTTTAAAGGTTGTTGCCGTTGCAGATGGATATGTTTCTAGAATTAAAGTGCAACAATATGGTTATGGTAAAGCTATTTATATTACGCATCCTAATGGTTATACATCGGTTTATGGTCATTTAAGTAAATTTAATCCAGAAATTGAAGCCTACGTTAAATCTATTCAATACAAGAAAGAAAATTATGAAACTGGTAATTTATTTCCCAAAAAGAATAAATTTGTTTTAAAGAAGGGCGAATTACTTGCTTATTCTGGTGATACTGGCGGCTCTGGTGGTCCTCATTTACACTTCGAAATCAGAAATACAAAATCAGAAAACGTTATAAATCCTTTATTTTTTGGTTTACAAGTAGACGATACAAAATCACCTACAATTCAATCTTTACAAGTTTATCCTTTAGATGAAGAGGCAAGAATTAATCAGCAAAATAATAGTTTTAAAATTGCTGTAAAAAATACTGGTAATGGTAAATATACTGCAAATAGAATATCTGCAAGTGGACGTATTGGTTTTGGAATTAATGTTTTTGATAGATTAGATAAAGCTTTAAATAAAAACGGAATTTATAGTTTAGAAATGTTAGTAAATGGCAAAAGGCATTATTATCATGATGTAGAAACTTTTTCTTTTTCTGAAAGCAAATATTTGAATCTATTAATCGATTATTCATATTACAAGAAATATAGAAGTAGAATTCAGAAAACTTTTAAAGTAAAAAACAACAAACTTTCAATTTATCGAGATCTTATAGATAAAGGTGAAATCTACATCAAAAATGATTTACATTACACTGTAAAAATAATTGCTAAAGATTTTAAAGGCAATACAAGCTCTGTAACAATTCCGGTAATTGGTAAAAAAAGTAACACTATTCTTAAAAAACAAAAAGACACAACTAATTATAAAATTACTACGGACAAATTCCATAGATTTACAAACAAAAACGTAACAGTTGCTTTTCCTAAAAATAGCTTTTATGAAGATATTTATTTAGACTTTAAAGTTGAAAATAATATTGCTAAAATACACAACAAAACGGTGCCTTTAGACAAAAGCTTTACCTTAACTTTTGATGTTTCTAATTATACAAAATCTCAAAAAGAAAAGTTGTATATTGCTAATGTTGAAAATCAAAAGTATCCTAGATACACAAATACAAGAAAAAAAGACAGCACCTTTTACACCACAACAAAAACTTTAGGTAAATACTCTTTAGTTTCTGACAATCAAAAACCTAAAGTAAATATTTTATATTTTAAAAACAATCAATGGATTTCTAAATTTAAAACTTTAAAAGTGAAAATTTCTGATGTTGGTTCTGGAATTAAGAATTGGCATGCAACATTAGACGGCAAATGGGTTTTAATGCAATTTAATCATAAAAAAAGAATCTTAACGTATGATTTTAATGACAACAAATTGATTGGAAGTAAACATAATTTTAGAATTGTAGTATCTGATAATGTTGGTAATACTACAGAGCGTTCTACAACGTTTTTTAAGAAACAAACAAATTAAATTACACGTGAAAAAAGATTTACTATTTATCATATTGTTTATACCAATTTCTATTTTTTCTCAGAAAACAACCATTTTAAAAGGTACTGTAAAAGATAAAAACAAATCTGTTATAGAAAATGTATCTGTAGAATATGGATCTAAAGGAGCCGTTACTGATAAAAATGGTAATTACTCGATTAGAATACCGTATAAGAAAGAAATTACTTTAAAATTTAGTCATATAAGTTACAAAACTGTTTTTCATAAAATTACAGCAAAAAGCAGAAATTCCATTCGCTACTCTCCTACTTTAGTTCTTAAAACAGAATCATTACAAGAAGTGATTTTAAAAGATAATAAAAAAGCAGCGAACGGAATTACTAAAATAGATGTAGAAAAAGCAAAAAATATTATTGGCGCAAATGCAGGTGTAGAAAATATTCTAATGACTTTACCTGGCGTAAATAATAACAATGAGTTAAGTACACAATATAACGTTAGAGGTGGTAATTTTGATGAAAATCTTGTTTATGTTAACGGAATTGAGGTTTATAGACCGTTTTTAATAAGATCTGGGCAACAAGAAGGCCTTAGTTTTATTAATTCTAATATGGTGCAGAATATAGATTTTTCTGCAGGAGGTTTTCAAGCTAAATATGGTGACAAGCTATCTTCTGTTTTAGACATTACTTACAAAAAACCAACAGAAACTGCAACTACTATAAATGCAAGTTTGTTAGGCGGTAGTTTAACTTTCGAAAGTCCGTTTTTAAAAGATAAATTAACTTTAATTACAAGTTTACGATATAGAGACAATAGCTTATTTGTAAATAGCAAACAAATTGAAACTAACTTTAGACCAAAATTTACTGATTTACAATCTTATATCACTTTTAAAGTAAACAACCAATTAAGTATAAATTATCTTAGTAACTTCTCTTTAAACAATTACAATTATCAACCAATATCTAGAAGAACAAGATTCGGTACTGTTGCAAATCCTTTAGAATTAATTGTTTTTTATGAAGGTAAAGAAGAAAACAACTACTTAACACTTTTTAATGCTTTGTCTGCAGATATTTCTGTAAACGAAAATTTGTCATTTACAGGTACAGTTTCTTCGTACAACACGCAAGAAGAAGAGTATTATGACATTGCGGCATCATACAATTTAGGTGAAGTTGATGCAAACATCGGTTCTGAAAATTTTGGTGAAGTCGATTTTTCTCAAGGAATTGGTTCACAATTAAATCATGCAAGAAATGACTTAGATGCTTTGATTAATAATATTCAACTAAGAGGAACTTATAAAAAAAATAGACAACAATTAAATTTTGGTATTAAATATCAAAATGAAGATATTAGAGAAAGAATAAGAGAATGGGAAGTTATTGATTCTTTAGGATTCTCTGTAAGACCACCAAATCATATTTCAAACAATCAACCTTACGAATCTTTTGAAGGACCAATTACACCGTTTCAAAATATCAGAAAAGAGAATAACGTATCTATAAATAGAGTTTCTGGCTTTGTTCAATTTAACGAACGTTTATTTATGGGTGACAGTGAATTCTGGTATAATATTGGAATAAGAACCCACAATTGGAGTGTAAAATCGGGTTCTGAATCTTCTAAAAGTCAAACAACCATAAGTCCTAGAATTCAAGCTTCGATTAAACCTAATTGGCATAATGATATGCTTTTTAGATTTGCCGCTGGTTGGTATTCTCAACCACCTTCTTATAGAGAATTAAAAGATTTTAATGGTAATATTAATGTTGATGTTAAAGCTCAAAAATCTATACATTTAGTTGCTGGTATGGACTATAGCTTTGATTTATGGGGAAGACCATTTAAACTTACATCAGAATTATATTATAAAAATTTGAATGATATTAATGCCTACTCTATAGATAACGTAAGGATTCGTTATAGAGCAGACAATTTAACTACAGGGTTTGCTCATGGAATTGATTTAAGATTAAATGGTGAATTTGTTCCCGGAAGCGAAAGTTGGGTAAGTTTAGGATACTTAAAAACAGAAGAAAATATAGAAAATAGAGGAGACATTTCTAGACCAACAGACCAACGACTAAAATTTGCTATTTTATTTCAAGATTATGTACCAAATCTACCAAATTTAAAAGCTTATTTAAACTTGGTATACAATACAGGTGTTCCTGGTGGTGCACCTGCTTATGCAGATGTATACCAATTTCAAGAAAGACTTAGAGATTATAAACGTGCAGATTTAGGAATTTCTTACGTTTTTACAGATGCCAATAAACAATACAAAACTGGCTGGTTATCTAATTTTAAAGAATTAACAGCTGGTTTAGAGTTATTTAATATGTTTGACATACAAAATTCTATTACAAACACTTGGGTTAGAGATGTGTATTCTAAAAATCAATTTGGGATTCCTAACTTTATGACAGGAAGAGTATTAAATTTTAAAATTAGAATTAAAATTAATTAATTTAAGGTTAATTCAAACTTACCCGTTTTACTTGAAAATAAAGAAGGTTTTATATTGATTACTTTCATTTTATAAGATTTACCTTTATATGATCTAGACTGGTCTCCACTCCAAACCATTTTATTATTGAAAGAGCTTGCGTAATAAAGAAATTTAGAATCTAATAAATACCTTAACAATTTCTTCTCACCTGGATTATAATGAAACCAACCGATTGTTTCCCATTGGTCTTTGGTGTTCTTATGCCTTAATAACAATTCAATTTTTTGATCTGTATCATTATGAATAACAAGTTTAACTGCATGAATTTCTTTTGTTAAAGACCCTTTATCGTAAATAAATTTAGATTTTATTTTACCATTATTAAAATAATCGTACCAAGTTCCTGTTTTTTTATCATTTAAATAATTTCCTTTTTCATCTAAAAAATATTTTCCTGATAAAGTTTCATAAAATATTTTGCATTCGCCATTTCTTAAACCATTTATAAATTTAGTTTGATTTTTTAGTTTACCACTCTTATAAAATATTTTAAATACACCATCTTTTTTACCTGAAGTATAATTGCCAGATTCCTTAATTAATCCATCTGAATAATATTCTTTGTATGATCCTGTGATTTTTCCATTTAAATAGCTTGTACTATTCTTTAATTTACCATTGTAATGATATTCTTTTTGATAACCTGTTTTAATACCATTTGAATAATTATTAATTTCTTCTAACGTACCATCTGTATAGAATGTTTTTTGCAAACCATCTAATTCATCGTTTTTATAATTTTTTAAAACTTCAGGTATTCCGTCTTTATGATAGTATGAATACTCTCCATTATATCCAAGTTCATTATATTCTATTTTAGACAATAGTTTACCATTTTTATGGTACTTACACTCTACTGTCGGTCCGTTTATTTCATCGTTCTTATAGACGCCTTTAAATAATAATTTATCTTTTTCTAAATATTTAAAAGCAGCACCATCTTTTTTACCATTAATATAATTAATTTTTGCTTTAAGAGAACCATCTTCAAAAAAAGCAAGAAATTCTCCATTATACTCACCTTTATTATAGTTTATAATATATTTTGGAGACCCATCTTTATAATAATTAAAATATAAGCCTTCTTCATTATCTTTAACATAAGTTACAATCGTCTCTAATTGATGGTTGTCATAATAACTTTTCCACTCACCCATTTTATTACCATTGGT
>JAHDHO010000132.1:0-5979 GCA_020631275.1 Polaribacter sp.
TCTTGGGTTATTTCTTCATCATTTAAAAAAATTTTACCAGCATTTGGTTTAATCATACCAACAATCATGTAAAAAGAAGTAGTTTTACCAGCACCGTTTGGTCCTAATAAACCTATAATTTCTCCTTGTTGTACTTCTAAAGAAATACCTTTTACAACTTTTCTACTTCCGTAGATTTTCTGAATGTTATCTGCTCTTAAAATCATATTTTAAATATGTAGTTTTTGGGTTTGTTAAAAGTAGTAAAAAACTACTTTGTTATTCTTAAAGGTATCTTAAACAGTTACTCTTTTTCATCTAACATTTCCCAATATTCTACAGCTTTTCTTAAATGAGGTATTACAATTGTACCCCCAACCAAATTAGCTATAGACATCGTTTCCATCATTTCTTCTGTAGTTACTCCGTTTTGTTTAGCAGATTCTAAGTGGTATTGAATACAATCATCACATCTTAAAACTGCAGAAGCCACTAAGCCTAACAATTCTTTTGTTTTTACGGGTAAATGCCCTTCTTTAAAAGCATTTGTGTCTAGATTAAAAATTCTTTTAATAACCTTGTTATCAGAGTCTAATATTTTTTTGTTCATTTTAGAACGATAGTCATTAAACTCTTGTACTTTTTTGTGCATCTTTTAATTGTTTTTTGATCACCATTTTTGAAACTTTGATACTTATTTCATATAAAAAAAGTATCGGAATTGCTACAATAATTTGACTAGCAATATCTGGAGGCGTAATTATAGCTGCTAAGATTAAAACAACTACTAACGCGTGTTTTCTGTATTTTTTTAAGAATTCTGGTGTTACCAACCCAATTTTAGTTAAAAAATAAATTAAAACTGGCAATTCGAATAAAATTGAAATTCCTAATAACATATTAGTTACCAAACCAATATGAGAATCCATTGTAAAATTATTCTGTATTAAATCTGTAATTTGATAATTATACAAGAAATGAATAGAAATTGGTGCAATCACATAAAAGCTAAATGCGATTCCGCAGAAAAATAAAAAAGAAGCAATAAAAATAAAACCTCTCGAATTTTTAATTTCTCTTTCTGTTAAACCTGGTGCAATAAAACGCCATAATTCCCATAATAAATAAGGAAATGCAAGTATTATTCCTAAAATTAATGAAGACCAAATAGCATTCATTAATTGCTGTGTAGGTTTTAAACTGATTAAATTATCATTAAATTTTACGTTACAGAAGGTACTATCTAATCCTAAAAAATTAAAAAAATCACAAAAAACCTGATATGTTATAAAATCGGGTTTTCTATGTGCTAATAAAAAGTATTCATAAACTTCTTTCTGAAAAATGAATAATAAAATTCCGATAATAAAGATTGCTGATGCACTTCTTACCAAATGCCATCTTAATTCTTCTAAATGTCCTAGAAAAGACATTTCTTTTTGTTCTTCCGCCATTAGAAAATTCCTTCTTTAATTAAATCATGCAAATGTACAACACCAACATATTTATTTTTATCGTTTATTACTAAAATTTGAGTAATACTATTGTTTTCTAACTTATCTAAAGCCTCTACAGCCATTGCATTTTCTGAAATAGTTTTTGGGTTTTGCCCCATAATATCTTTTGCAGTAAAATGGTTTATGTCTGTTGTTTTGCTAAGCATTCTTCTAATATCTCCATCAGTAATTATACCTACTAAGATATCGTTTTCTAAAACAGCGGTTACACCTAATCTTTTTTCTGATATTTCTACAATAACATTTGCAATAGTATCAGAACTATTTACTTTAGGTACCTGATTATTTGCAATTAAGTCAGAAACTCTTAGATATAGACGTTTTCCCAAAGCACCTCCGGGATGATATTTAGCAAAATCTTTGCTAGAAAAACCTCTTAAATTTTGTAAGCACATTGCTAAAGCATCACCCATAACTAATTGTGCAGTTGTACTAGTAGTTGGCGCAAGATTATTGGTGCAAGCTTCTTTTTCTACAAAAGTATTTAAAGGATAATCAGCATTTTTTCCTAAATAAGAATCAACATTTCCTGTTATAGCAATAATTTTATTACCGTAATTTTTAATTAAAGGAACCAACACTTTTATTTCTGGAGTATTACCACTTTTAGATAAACAAATAACTACATCATTTTCTTGAACGTTTCCTAAATCTCCGTGTATCGCGTCTGCAGCATGCATAAAAATAGCGGGTGTGCCAGTAGAGTTAAAAGTTGCCACAATTTTAGTTGCAATATTTGCACTTTTACCAATTCCTGTTATTATAACCCTTCCGTTTGCATTTAATATAAAATTTACAGCGTTTTCGAAGTTATCATCTAATAAATTTGCTAAATTCGCAATAGCAGTACTTTCCAATAATATGGTTTCTTTTGCTATTTGTAATATCGGATTAATTTTTTTCAATAGTTTTGTATTTTATTAGAACAAAAAAAAGTTATATCTTTAGATTGATAAACAAGCAAATTTACTACAAAAAATAGTTTCATCAAACTATATGAAGGTTTGTATTTTGTTTTTAACGTTAAACGAATATTTTATAAATGGATTTACATAGCCCTCTAAAAAAGTTCTTTGGATTTAATAAATTTAAAGGCTTACAAGAGCAAGTTGTTAATAGTATTGTAAATGGTAATAATACATTTGTTATTATGCCAACAGGAGGTGGTAAATCTCTATGTTATCAACTACCTGCATTAATGCAAGAAGGTACAGCAATTGTAGTTTCTCCGTTAATTGCTTTAATGAAAAATCAAGTAGATGCCATTAGAGGTATTTCAGAAAATAATGGTGTTGCCCATGTATTAAATTCTTCTCTTAACAAAACAGAAATTGCAAAAGTTAAAGAAGATATTTCTAACGGAGTTACAAAACTTTTATATGTAGCACCAGAATCTTTAATAAAAGAAGAGTATGTTTTATTCTTAAGAACTCAAAAAATTTCTTTTGTAGCAATAGATGAAGCGCATTGTATTTCTGAATGGGGACACGATTTTAGACCTGAATACAGAAATTTAAAACACATAATTAAAGCTATAGATAATGTACCTGTTATTTGTTTAACTGCTACAGCTACAGAAAAAGTACAAGAAGATATATTAAAAACTTTGGGTATTACAGATGCTAATAGATTTAAAGCTTCTTTTAATAGACCAAACTTGTTTTACGAAGTTAGGCCAAAAACCAAAGAAGTAGAAAAAGATATCATTCGTTTTGTAAAACAAAGAATTGGTAAATCTGGTATTATATATTGTTTAAGTAGAAAAAAGGTTGAAGAAGTTGCCCAAATACTGCAAGTTAATGGTTTAAATGCTGTTCCTTACCATGCTGGTTTAGATGCAAAAACAAGAGCAAAACATCAAGATATGTTTTTGATGGAAGATTGTGATATTGTAGTTGCTACCATAGCTTTTGGTATGGGAATTGACAAACCAGATGTTCGATTTGTAATACATCACGACATTCCTAAAAGTTTAGAAAGTTATTATCAAGAAACAGGTAGAGCAGGTAGAGATGATGGCGAAGGTTATTGTTTGGCTTTTTACTCTTACAAAGACATAGAAAAGTTAGAAAAATTTATGTCTAGTAAACCAGTAGCAGAACAAGAAATTGGTCATGCTTTATTACAAGAAGTTGTTGGTTATGCAGAAACTTCTATGAATAGGCGTAAATATTTATTGCATTATTTTGGTGAAGATTTTGATGAAATAAACGGCGAAGGAGCCGACATGGATGATAATTCTCGAAATCCGAAGAAAAAACACGAAGCAAAAGAAGATGTAATTAAACTGTTATCTGTTGTTAAAAATACAATGCAAAAATATAAATCTAAAGAAGTTGTAAATACTTTAATAGGTAAAGAAAATGCATTATTAACTTCTCATAAAACACATTTACAACCATTTTTCGGAATAGGAAAAGAGAAAAATGCGGCTTATTGGATGGCTTTGGTTAGACAAGTTTTAGTTGTAAATTTTATAAAAAAAGAAATAGAACAGTACGGAGTCGTAAAATTAACTAAAGAAGGAGAAAGATTTTTAAAGAAACCTGTTTCTTTTATGATGACAGAAGATCATTCTTATTCTGAAGAAAATGACAATACTATAATTACCAATGCTAAATCTGCAGGAGCTGCAACAGATGCTACTTTGGTTAAACTTTTAAAAGATTTACGTAAAAAGGTAGCAAACAAACAAGGTGTTCCTCCATTTGCTGTTTTTCAAGACCCATCTTTAGATGATATGGCTCTAAAATATCCTATTAATTTAGAAGAACTTTCTACGGTTCATGGTGTAGGAGAAGGTAAGGCTAGGAAATTTGGTAAAGAATTTGTTGCATTAATTTCTAATTATGTTACCGAAAACGAAATTTTAAGACCAGACGATTTAATTGTAAAAAGTACAGGTACAAATTCTGGAATAAAATTATATATTATTCAGAATACAGACAGAAAACTGCCTTTAGAAGACATTTCGAAATCAAAAGGTTTAGAAATGACAGAACTAATCAAAGAAATGGAAGCTATTATTTTTTCTGGGACAAAACTAGATATTAATTATGCTTTAGATGATGTTTTAGATGAAGATCAACAAGAAGAAATTTATGATTACTTCATGGAAGCAGAAACTGATAAAATTCAAGAAGCTTTAGATGAGTTTGATGGTGATTATGATGAAGATGAATTACGTTTAATGCGCATCAAATTTATAAATGAAGTAGGAAATTAATCAATTTTAAGATTATATACTTAAAGTCTATTTTAAAGAATTATTTTTTTAAAATAGACTTTTTTTATAAAGTAAAAATAGTGAGTAAAATACCTAAAAGTATAGCTGTAAACTTTTGGATGTTAAACTTATGATTTTCTGAACTTTCAAATAAAATTATAGTTGAAATATGTAAAAATATTCCGATTATTAAAGCGATAATTTCCGCATAATAGTCTGTAAAAAAATCTATTTTATTTCCTATTAAAACTCCTAACGGACTCATCAATCCAAAGAAAAACAGAAAACCGAAAATTGTTTTTTTATTGTATTTTGTATTTACTAAAAAGGTGGTAAGTACAATAGCAATTGGTATTTTGTGCACTACAATAGCCCATAACAAATTATCATCTGAATGATTTATTGGTAAACCTTCAGAAAATGCATGCAAACATAAACTTAGAAATAATAAGGTTGGAAACTTTTTTCCGTCTGTATGAATGTGAATATGACCATGTTCTGCACCTTTAGAAAAAGATTCTAAAATCGATTGTAAAATGATTCCGAAAAGGATGATAATTCCTATTTTTTTAGGATTTGTAGTGGTTTCGTAAACTTCTGGTAATAAGTGTAATATTGTAACAGACAATAAATAAGAACCACTAAAAGCTAGTAGTAAACGAACTAGTTTATTACTTGGTTTTATTACAAAAACTAATAAAGAGCCAATTAATACAGAAGATATTAATAAGATATTAATCATTTTGCAACAATAATTAATCTATTAGAATTGTTTTCATTAAAACTATTTAAGTTATAATCTCCAAAGGTTTCTGCAATTTTAAAACCAACGGCATCAAGATAAGAAGTCATTTTTTCTAAATCTAAAAATTTTACTCTTTCTGTATAAGCGTGATTTTTACCATCAGCAACAAAAGAAATATGCTTTAAAATAAATCCATCTACAATTTCTCTTTTAATATCAAAAGTAATGCCTTCTATGGTTTTAGTTTCTTGTGTCACTAAATTGGCTTTCACTTTATTTGCATTTAAAAAATCAAAGACAAAAAGTCCGTTTTTAGTTAGTGCATTTTTAATGTTTTTAAGAATTAAAATATCTTGTTTATCGTCATCAAAATAACCAAAACTTGTAAAAAGATTAAAAATGGCATTGTACTTATTTTCTAAAGCAATACGCATATCATGAAGTTTAAATTTTAAAGTGTCGTTTTCAAAATTTTTTGCGTAATTAATACTGTTTTTAGATAAATCTGCTCC
>JAHDHO010000132.1:5989-7343 GCA_020631275.1 Polaribacter sp.
ACATTATAACCTAAAGAATTTAAATATACAGAATGCCTTCCTTTACCACACGGCATATCTAAAACATTACTTTTTTTATCTATGTTTAAATAAGTAGTAATATTTTTAATAAATAGTTGTGCTTCAGAATTATTTCTATCCTTGTAAAGAATGTGGTAATACTTTGTATTAAACCAATCTGTAAACCAGTCTTTTGTTTTCATAAGTGCTTTGAGTCTGTAAAAGTAACTAAAACTTACATTCTGTAAAATGAAATTTTAACAAACTATTTTAATTCACTAATAAAAGCCTGTTAGTCTATTCTGTAATTTAATTATAATTTAAAACTTCCGTATTCTAATAACATCATTCTAACAATTAAATGTATTTTTGCATACAATTTTACAAGTATGAATAAAGATTTTAAAATGACAGCAACAACACTTTTTGGTTTAGAAGGTGTGTTGGCAGACGAACTTAAAAAATTAGGAGCGCAAAATGTTAAAGAAGCAGTAAGAAGTGTTTCTTTTAGAGGAGATAAAGGTTTTATGTACAAAGCAAATATTGCTTTAAGAACAGCTGTTAGAATTTTAAAGCCTATAAAAACTTGTAAAATCTATGATGAAGAAGATTTATATGAAGCAATTCAGAAAATAAAATGGGAAAACTATTTAGACGCCGATGGTACGTTTGCTATTGGTGCAGTTGTAAATTCTAAAAATTTTACATCAAACTCTCATTATATATCTTTAAAATCTAAAGATGCAATTGCAGATTATTTTCGTCATAAATATCATAAAAGACCAAATGTAGATTTAAAATATCCAGATGTTAAAGTTCACATTCACATTCAGAAAGATTGGTTAACAGTTTCTTTAGATTCTTCTGGAGATTCTTTACATAAAAGAGGATACAGAACAGCTACAAATATTGCACCAATTAATGAAGTTTTAGCTGCCGGAATGGTATTGTTATCTGGTTATACAGGCGATGAAAACTTTATAGACCCAATGTGTGGTTCTGGTACAATTTTAATAGAAGCAGCCATGATTGCCAATAACATTCCTGCAAATATTAATAGAAAGTTATTTGCTTTTGAACATTGGAAAGATTACGATGAAGATTTGTATTTTACCATTCAAGATTCTTTATTAAAGAAAATTAGATCTTCTCACTTTAAAATAATGGGTTTTGATAAAGCGCCATCTGCAGTGCAAAAAGCAAAAGCAAATATAGAAAGTGCTAATTTAGATGAGTTTATTGGTGTACACCACGTAAACTTTTTTAACTCAACAAAAGAAGTTTTTGGTAACACAACAATTCTATTCAATCCGCCATATGGCGAAAGATTAAACATCGATACAGAAGAGTTTTA
>JAHDHO010000240.1 GCA_020631275.1 Polaribacter sp.
GCAGTAAATGACATTGTTCAATTCAGAAAAAACTTTGTAAATAATCAATTATATGTTATGTATGCAGAAAAAAATTCTGCTGATATTGCTTTTCAGAGTTATAATTCTATTACAGATAGCTGGTCTAATTTACCAACAACTAGTATTGATAGTAATAGTAGCGCCAACTTCTTTATAAACATGGCTATCGATAAAATAGATGGTTCTATTTATGTAGTATATTTAGATGGTTCTAAAGCTTCCGTTAAGAAGTTTTCAATAATCAAACCTGCTAATCAATCTATAATTTATGTAGATAAAAACTCGCCGAATGTAAATGGAAACGGTAGCTCTTGGGCAAATGCAAACCCTAGTTTACAAAGTGCTTTACAAAATATTACTAGTTTAACTGAAGAAATTTGGGTTGCAAAAGGCACATATTATGCAAGTACAACAGACAGAAGTGAATCTTTTAACATTATATCTAATAATAACTTAAAACTATATGGTGGTTTTGATGGATCAGAAACCGCTATTTCTGAAAGAGATATTGCAAGTAATCCAACAATATTATCTGGCGATTTAAATAATGATGATTCTGGCGCATTGGCATTTAACAATACTACAATGGCAGAAAACACTTACAACATTGTAAAAGTAAGTGCAGAAGATGTATTATTAGATGGTTTTACAATTACAAATGCAAATGCAAATGGTAGTACACAAAATGAACAAGAAGGAAGTGCTATAACGCTTTTACCAACTGTAAAAAACTTTGTACTTAATAATAGCATTATTTCTAATAACATCAACAAAAGAGCTGGTAGTATTAAAAGTATAGATCCTTCGGCTAACGTATCAATATTATTTTCAAATTCAATTTTTAAAAATAATTTAGCAGCATTTGCAAATGCATTGTACAGCAGAACTCTTTCTGGAAAAATATTAAATTTTACCAGTGTAAATATGTTATATGATAGCAATATAATAGATAATGTAAACGGCTCTGGTGTATTTTGGTTTAGAAATGATCAGGGTGCATGTACAGT
>JAHDHO010000133.1 GCA_020631275.1 Polaribacter sp.
AATGTATTTAGTAAACGAACAAGGTAAAATTTTACCAAGACGTTTAACAGGAACTTCATTAAAGTATCAACGTAAAGTTGCACAAGCAATTAAAAGAGCGCGTCATTTAGCGTTAATGCCTTACGTTGGAGATTTGTTAAAATAATAAAGAAGTAGAGACATGGAATTGATATTAAGACAAGACGTAGAAAATTTAGGATTTAAAGACGATATTGTATCTGTAAAGAACGGTTACGGTAGAAACTTTTTAATCCCTACAGGACAAGCAGTTTTAGCTACTTCATCTGCAAAGAAAGTTTTAGCAGAGAATTTAAAACAAAGAGCTTTTAAAGAAGCTAAATTAGTTGAAGATGCAAATGCAATTGCAGAAACAATTAAAGGATATGAAATTAAAATTGCATCTAAAGTTGGTTCTGGAGACAAATTATTTGGATCTGTAAACAACATAGATTTAGCTGCAGCTATAGCAAAAGCTGGTACAGATATTGATAAGAAATTTATCAAAGTTACTGGTGGTAATGTTAAAAGATTAGGAAAATACGAAGCTGCTGTAAGATTACATAGAGCAGTTGTTGCTGATATTACTTTTGAAGTAGTAGCAGAGTAACTTAAATGTTAACACATTGTTAAAAAAAAGCATCTACTTTTTAAGTAGATGCTTTTTATTTGTTTTATTTTTGAGATGTAAACTCAAATTATACAAAATGAAGCAAAAATTTATTTTAGTGCTTTCTTTATTTTTATTTGCTGTAATTAGCGTAAACGCTCAAGTTACTTCATCAAAAATTAAGGGAATTGTAACAGATGTTACAGGAGAACCATTATTTGGCGCATCCATATCGGTATTACACGTGCCAACAGGAACTTTAACTGGCACAACAGCTCAAGACAATGGTAGGTATACCGTATTAAACTTAAGAGTAGGTGGTCCTTACAAAATAACATTTAGTTATTTAGGATTTAAATCTCAAGAAGTTAATGACGTTTACTTACTATTAGGAAAAACTACTAATATTGATGGTAAGTTAGCAGAAGAAGGGCAATCATTAGATGAAATAGTTATTTCTTCATCAAAAAACAAAACTTTTAATAGCGATAGAACAGGTGCACAAACAAGTGTTTCTGCAATGCAATTAAAAACATTACCAACAATTTCTAGATCTACAGCAGATTTTACACGTTTAGAGCCTTCGGCTAGTGGAAATTCTTTTGGAGGTAGAAATGATCAATTTAATAACTTCTCTTTAGACGGAGCAATTTTTAACAATCCATTCGGATTAGATGCACCAACCCCAGGAGGACAAACAGGTGCACAACCAATTTCTTTAGATGCAATAGATCAGGTTTCTGTATCTACAGCGCCTTATGATGTAACTTTATCCGGTTTTACAGGAGCTTCTGTAAATGCAGTAACAAAAAGTGGTACTAATGAATTTACAGGTACTGTGTATGGTTTTTATAGAAATGAAGATTTAACAGGTAGTAAAGTTAATGGTCAAGATATTTTTGTGCCAGAATTAACTCAGAATCAATATGGTGTTAGTATTGGTGGACCAATAGTGAAAAATAAATTATTCTTTTTTGCAAATTTTGAAAAAGATGAACGTGTTGATTTAGGCCAGAACTGGTTGCCAAACAGAGGTTCTGGTTTAATAAATGAATCTAGAGTTTTAGAACAAGATTTAATCAATGTTAAAAATGCTCTTGCTGGTATTGGTTACGATACTGGTAGTTATGAAGGTTTTACACACGATACAGAATCTACTAAAGGTATTTTTAAATTAGATTGGAACGTAAATGAAAACAATAGAGTTGCTTTTATTTATAATTTCTTAAATGCCTCTAAAGATAAACCTGCGCATCCAACTGCAATTAATAGACGTGGTCCAGATTTTAACACTTTACAGTTTCAAAACTCAGGTTATAGAATCAATAATAAATTAAATTCTTTTCAATTTGAATTGAATTCTAATTTAGCAGAAAATACTACAAATAAGTTACAATTAGGATATTCTCATTTTGAAGATTCAAGAGATCCTTTTTCTGCTCCGGCACCAGTAATCAATATTTATAAAAATGGTTCGCCATATATTATAGCTGGTCATGAACCTTTTTCTATTAACAATAGATTAGATCAAAAAGTATTTCAATTAACAAATAACATGAACTTTTTTCAAGGAGACCATACATATACAGTTGGTTTTTCTTTTGAAAAATTTATGTTTAAAAACTCGTTTAACTTAAAAGGTTATGGTTTTGATGTATTTGGAAATGTTGATATTGATAATTTTGATGCAAATAATTATGCCAACGCATTAGCAAATGCTCAAACTACTTTTAATACTAAAAATAATTTAGGAGAAGGAATAGATGGTGGATGGAATTTAGCTGAAATGAACTTTGGTCAATTAGCTTTTTATGTTCAAGATGAATGGGAAGTGAATAACAATTTTAAATTTACATACGGTATAAGATTCGATAAACCATTGTTTTTTAACACATCAGAATTAGCTCAAAAATTTATTGATACAGAAAATTCTGAATGGTTTGTACCAGGAATTGAATATACAGATCCAGAGACAGGAAATCCTTATGTATTTGATTCTACAGAAATGCCGTCTAACCAATGGTTAATTTCGCCAAGAGTTGGTTTTAATTGGGATGCTAAAGGAGATTCTAGTTTACAAATTAGAGGAGGAACTGGTTTATTTACTGGCCGTTTACCATTTGTGTGGATCGGAAACCAGGTAAGTGGTTCTGATGTATTCTTTTATCAGGTTGTAGACCCAGATTTTAAATTTCCGCAAGTTTGGAGAACAAATATTGGTGTTGATAAACGTTTAGAAAACGGAGTTGTGTTAACTACGGATGTTTCTTATACGAAAGATATTAACGGGGTTCATGTGCAAAACTGGGGGTTAAAAACACCTTCGGGAACTTTAAGTGGTGTAGATAATAGACCTGTTTATTTAGCAGGAGATCATGCAACTTCTTTCTTAGGAAATGCAAACGCATACACGTTAACTAACTCAAACAAAGGTAGAATTTGGAATGCTTCTTTTAAAGCTCAAAAAACTTTTGATAACGGTTTATATACAACAATTGCGTATAATTATTTAAATGCAAAAGATGTAAACTCTATCGAAGCAGAAATTACAGGTGATGCATTTGCATTTAATCCAGCATTAAATAATGTAAATGACGAACAATTAAGTTATTCTAAATACGGTGATACGCATCGTATTGTTGGTGTAGCTAGTAAAAAATGGACGTACGGAAATGACAAATGGTCTACTACTTTATCTGCATTTTTCGAATATGCTCAAGGTGGAAGATTTAACTATACTTATGGTGGAGATATTAACGGAGACGGTGCAGCCGGAAACGATTTAATTTATATTCCTACAACTAATGAAGTTGCACAAATGCAATTCTCTGGAGCAGGACAAGCTACTGCTTTTGAAAACTATATTCAACAAGATGATTATTTAAACGGTAGAAGAGGAGCATATGCAGAAAGATACGGAGCATTGGCACCATGGAGAGGAAAATGGGATATCAAATTATTGCAAGATTTAAATATAAATGTTGGTAACGGTAAAACAAATACTGTTCAATTTAGTGTAGATATTTTAAATTTTGGTAATTTACTAAACTCTAAATGGGGTTTAATTCAGCAACCAAACAGTGTACAGCCAATTGGTGTTAGTTTTGATAACGCTGGTAACCCAGTTTATACTTTTGATGAAAACCAACAAACTACTTTTGGTTACTCGTCTTCTTTATTATCAAGATGGCAAGCTCAAATTGGTTTGCGTTATATTTTCTAAATCAATTTAGAATTAAGATATTTGAACCGCCCAATTATGGGCGGTTTTTTTATATATAATGTTATGAAATATAGACAACTTACAAAAGAACAGTTTGAAAGTTTACATGAAGAATTTGCTCGATTTTTAGCTTCGCAAAGTATAGATGTTAAAGAATGGAATCAAATTAAAAAAGAAAAACCAAAAGTTGCAGAAGAAGAAATGAACATTTTTTCTGATATTGTATGGGATGATGTTTTAACAAAAACAAAATTTGTAGAGCACTATTCTAAAACTTCTGTAAACCTTTTTAAATGTAATGAAAAAGAAATAAAAAGAATTGCAATAAAAATAAATTGGGATATTAATTTATTAGAGCAAGAAGGATTTGAGTGGTTAATGAAAAACCCTTTAGACAATTCTGTAGATATTTTTACGGGAAATAAAGCATATAACTCTGAGAGAAATAAAGAAATATTTGACCTTATTGAAAAAGGAGCAACCATATCTAAAGGAGAGATTTTTAATTATTTTGAGCAAATTATCGCATAGAAAATTTTTATTACCATTCATCTATACTTTTTTGTATCTTGTCTACAGTTAAATTTGTTTAACCTACAATATAAGTTAACAACTCTTTATTAAACTATTTTTGTTTAAAACAAGGTAAATTAATCATGGGTAAACAAATTAATATACTGTTAATAGAGGATAATTTAATCGAAATAATGAAAATGAAAAGAACCATTTCATTATTAGAATTAACTCACAATATTACAGTTGCAAAAAACGGAGAAGAGGCATTAGAAATTTTAGAAGATAAAAGTAAATTTCCTGATTTAATTTTATTAGATTTAAACATGCCAAAATTAAGTGGGATAGAATTTCTTACAATATTGAAAGGTAATGATGAAATTAAACATATTCCGACAGTAATTTTAACTACTTCAGATAATCAAAAAGATTTAGAAGAATGTTATAGTATAGGTGTTTCTGGATACATGCTAAAACCTTTAAAGTATGACGATTATGTTAAAAAAATTGAAACTGTACTAAATTATTGGAGCATTAATGAATTAAAAAAATATTAGTTATGAAAGGTATTGTTTTTACTGAATTCTTAGATTTAGTTGAAGAAAAGTTTGGTATTGAAATGGTTGATAAAATTATTTCGCAATCAACATTAGAATCAGAAGGTATTTATACGTCTATTGGTACGTATAGTTTTTCTGATATGTTACAACTACTAAAACACTTGAGTGAAAACACTAATATATCTATTGATAATTTATTATTAGTTTACGCAGAACACTTTTTTAGTGTTATAGAAAATAGTTACCCAGGTTTATTGGCAACCTACAAAGATCCTATAGAAATGATTTCTTCAATAGAAGATCATATTCATATAGAAGTTAGAAAAATTTACCCAGATGCAGAGCTCCCTACTTTTATTGTAGAAGAGAAAACTGAAGATTCTTTAGTTTTAATTTATAAATCTAGTAGAGCTATGCATCATTTTGGTCTTGGTTTAATGAATAAGACATTCGAACACTTTAATTCTACAGCAACTATTGTTTTAGAAAAAATAAAGGAAGATGGCACGGTGGTTAAATTTCTTATTAATAAAAATTAATGAGCCAAGAAAAAATTGACATATTAGAAAGAGCTCTCAAAAGAGAGAAATCTGCAAGAAAAGCTGCAGAAAAAATCCTGGAAGATAAATCTAGAGATTTATATTTTGTATCTGAAAAGTTAAAGGATACTAACACAAAATTAGAAACATTATTAGATGAAAAATCTACACAATTAGAAGGTGTTTTCGAAAATATTGTAGATGCATTTGTTGTAATGGATCTCAGTGGAAAAGTCGTTAAGTTTAATGAACCTGCAATACATCTTTTTGGTTATGACATTAATAATGAAACCTTAAACGTTAAAGATTTAGTTTATAAAGAAGATATGGAATATGCAATATCTTCTTTTTTTGATTTATTAACCAAAGGTTTTTTTAAAAATTACCAATCTAGAATTTATACAAAGTCTAAGGAAATAAAATGGGTGCAGATTAATGCTAGTATCATTTATAATAAAGAAAAACAGCCTATTGGTGCCCAAGGTATTGTAAGAGATATTACAGAAAAAAGAGCTGCAGATGAGAAGTTGTTAGAGTCTAAAAATAGACTGTCTGCTTTGGTATTAAATTTAAACAGTGGTATAATTTTAGAAGATGAAAACAGAAAAATCTCTCTAACGAATAATAAATTTTGCCAACTTTTTAAGCTAGAAGAGAGTCCAGAAGATTTATATGGTAGAAATAGTGATTGGGCTTTAGAAGAAATAAAAACACTATTTAAAAAACCCGATGAATTTGAAAGTCGAATCATTGAAATAGTTACTAACAAAACTGCTGTTTTTGGAGACCATTTAGAATTGAAAGATGGAACTGTTTTAGAAAGAAATTATATGCCAATTATAGTTTCTGGAAATCTAAACGGTTTTTTATGGACATTTAGAGACATTACTTTAGAGAAAAATTATAGTTTAAGTCTTGAAGCTCAAAAAGCAAAGTATAGCAATATTATTGCTAATATGAATCTAGGTTTGATAGAGATAAATACAGATAATGAAATTTTGATGGTAAATCAAAGTTTTGTAGATATGTCTGGTTATTCAAAAGAAGAATTAATAGGTCAAAAAGGTAATATTTACTTTCCTTTAACTGATTTAGATGCAGAAAAGTTAAAAGAACAAAGAAAGAAAAGACTTAAAGGAGAGTCTGATTCTTATGAACTTAAGGTTAAAACAAAATCTGGTGATACTAGACATTGGCTAGTAAGTGGTGCTCCTAATTATAATCTTTCTGGTGAAATTGTAGGTTCTATAGGAATCAACTTAGACATTACAGAATTTAAAAAATTAGAACTTCAAAAAGAAAAAATATTAAAAGAGTTAGAAAAAAGAAATGAAGAGTTGCATGAATATGCACATATTGTTTCCCATGATTTAAAATCTCCGCTAAGAAGTATAGACGCTTTGGTTTCTTGGATTAAAGCAGATAATGAAGGGAAATTTGATGAAATGACTCTCGAAAATTTTAATCTAATTAATACTACACTAGAAACAATGGAAAAATTAATTTCTAATGTTTTAGAGTATTCTAGTGCAGGATCTAATACAACTTCTCTTGATGATGTAGATTTAAATACTACTATTTCTGATTTAAAGAGCTTTTTATATGTTCCAGAAAACATATCTATTAACGTTGTTAATACTTTACCAGTTATAAAAGGAGATAAAACTAAATTTCAGCAATTATTCCAAAATTTTATTAGTAATGCTATTAAATTTTGTGATAAAGAAATTGGTTTAGTTGAAATTGAATATCAAGATAAAAACACTTATCACCAGTTTTCTATAAAAGATAATGGTATTGGTATTGAGAAAAAATATCATGAGAAAATCTTTCAAGTATTTCACT